>CAUVJF010000099.1:0-2538 GCA_963552125.1 uncultured Atopobium sp. | reverse complement strand
AGGGCAATATTACGCTCAATCGTGTCATCCATAAGATAGACGTCTTGGAAAACCATGGAGAAGTCCGCAAGAATACTGTCGCAAGAAAGCTCTCGTACATCGTGGCCTCCTATGCGTACGGAGCCGCCTGTTGCATCGTAGAAACGCGCAAACAGCTTGGCAACAGTTGTCTTACCTGAACCACTTCCTCCAACAAGAGCTGCAGTTGTTCCTTCGGGAATGGACAAAGACATTCTGTTGAGCACAAGAGGTCCATCTCCGTAAGCAAATGAGACGTCATGCATCTCAAGGTTGTGATGCTCAAGTTTCACAGCTTTGCAATTGTCATCGATTGCAGGTGCGGATTCGATAGCGTCAAGACGGTCGATAACTTCTCCGATGTGTCCAATTACGTAGGCAGCATCACCACAAGCCTCGATTGATTGGAACAGCATAAAGGAGAACATCACCAGCGTGCAGAAGTTAAGAAGAGATATCGTGCCGTTCAGGAAAGAGATACATACGATAACAATGACGCCAATCGAAGCACTGCGTGTCACAAAGAGAAGCAAGGCGTTGAAGGGTTGGAAAGCAAGCTCGGTTTTGAGATTTACATTTCTGGAGCGCGCGTATGCAGAGCGTACTGCTGAAACAGCAGCATCTACCTGTCGGTAACTCTTAACAACGGGCATACCGTGGATGTATTCCAACGTTGCTTGAGCCATATCCTCGCGTGCGTCATTTTGCGCGGGCGACAAACGCGCGGAATTTTTGAACATCAGCTCCAGTACCACCGTTGCTACCACAATCGCAGCTAATGCGAGGATGCAAGCCCGCAGATCCATGAAGGCGAGAAACGCCACCATTGCAGCTGCGGTTATGTATCCGTTGCCAAGCATGTCTACCATGCGCATACCGTGGATTTCCACAAATGACAGCTCGGTTGTGAGTGCCGAGAGAATTTCTCCTGATGGGTGATTGTCAAAGTAACCAAGAGGGACGCGTTTCAGCGCTTCTCCGATACGTATACGCACCTCGTTGGAACGTTCTGCAGCTACGGTTTCCTCGGCTCGTGCTCTCAACCACATAAGTGCTGCGCGTAGCGCAATCGAAGCAAGAATGGCCAGTCCAGCCGTAAGTGCAATTTTAAGATCGGGTTTCTCGCCATTTGATAAGCCGAGAAACCCGCACATGGCCCAGGCGGCAATGGCGATGGGTGCTGCAGAAACAAGTGAGATAAGAAAAGAGTATGCAAAGCCAAAGAGAATTCGCGTTTTCTTGTTACCCGTCCAACGCACCACTTTTATAAGCGCACTAAACATTACGCTGCTCCTTTCTCACTTCATGAGTTCCATTGGAGATATGTGCTTCCCACATGCGGTGATAGAGATCACTTGAACCAAGGAGGTCCGTATGTGTTCCCTCAGCGACGATGTTTCCGGAATCCATGACTACTATCTTGTCAAAATTACGCACCGTTGAGATTCTGTGTGCGATTACAATCAGCGTCTTTCCACGTGCAAGTTCTGAGAGTGCCTGTTGAATGAGCTCCTCACTCTCGGGGTCTATGAACGCAGTTGCCTCATCGAGCACAAGAATCGGTGCATCTTTTAGATAGGCGCGTGCGATAGAGATGCGCTGGCGTTCTCCACCCGAAAGAGCTCCTCCGGCTTCTCCGGAAAGGGTCTCAAATCCATTTGCAAGCTTATCTGCCAACTCTTCACAGTGCGCAGCGGCAAGCGCGCGCTCTACCTCGGCGTCAGTTGCGCCCTCACGTCCGAGCCTTACGTTCTCAAAGATTGTTCGATCAAAGAGGAAATTGTCTTGAGTCACAAAGCTTACAAGACCAGCTAGCTGATCAAGTGGTATATCGCGCACGTCAGTTTTTCCAATACAAATTGTTCCTGATCCTGCGTCCCAGAATCGAGCAATAAGCTTGGCCATTGTTGACTTTCCAGAACCACTTGGTCCCACCAGAGCACATGAGGTACCTTCGGGCACTTCAAGAGAGATACCGTGGAGTACCTCTTCGTTGGAATATGAGAATCGGACGTTCTTGAATGAGATATTGTGGGACGTGATGAGTGCGGGAGAGGAGACTTCGGGCAAGGGTTTCATCTCTAACAGCTTACTAACGCTGTCCATTACCTTCTCGATTTCCTTGAACATATTGGTGTACTGCGTAATTTTAGTGAGAGGACCAATGACGCCGATTGACAACATACATGCAAGCGCCATCTGAGCTACGTCGATACTGCCCGAAGCTACAAGAATGCATCCAACTGGTACAACACCCAAAAGGAGTGTAGGCAGTAGTGCAAACATGGCGTTCATGGGGATACGAGCAGACTTATACCAGGCAAGCGTTAGTTTCTCAAATTCAGAGATGTCGTTACGAAAGCGAGCATACGAGGAGTTGGCTTGGTTGAAAGTCTTGATGACTTCGATGCCATCGATGTATTCGACGAGTGTTGAGTTAACGCGCTCACTTGCTGTCCAGTACGCTGCATAGTCTCGTTCAAAGTTTTTAAAAAGGAGCGAAAGGGGCACAATTGACAA
>CAUVJF010000098.1:0-2593 GCA_963552125.1 uncultured Atopobium sp. | reverse complement strand
AGACACCAGAAAGCGTTAGCGCGAGCTCAACATTACTTACCACGCTTTGATGAGGAATAAGGTTATAGGCCTGGAATACAAAACCAATACGATTGTTTCTGTACGTATCCCAATCTCGCTCTTTGAACTTCTTAGTAGAAATACCATCTACCAGCAAATCTCCTGAGTCAAAGCGATCAAGACCACCGATGACATTGAGCATAGTAGTCTTACCCGAGCCCGAAGGACCAAGGATTGCTACAAACTCGTTATCTCTAAACGCAACGGAAATATGGTCCATTGCAGTCTGTTCAAATCCTCCGGTGTTATAACGCTTTGAAATACCTTTGAGTTCAAGCACGAGTTGCTTCTTTCTTGTTGTGCTGGTTGTAGTACGAGATTGTAGTGCTAGTTGTTAGCGTCCCCATCAGCTACACCGGTCTTCTCGCCAGCAGCTGTCTGAGCTGCCGTATCTTCTGCAAATGGATCAGCAGTGACGTCTTCGACAACCTTCTGCTGAGCCCAGCTCAAGCCGTAAAGCAGGCCAAAGAGCGTCCAGAACCATGGAGCATAGAGCATGACAACCATCAGGATGGCAAAAAGACCTCGGAGAAGAGTCCAAGGGAGTACCACAATCAGGAAGAAAAAGAATGGCAGTACAAAGAGGATTGCTGCAAGCGTGCGCAGTACAACTGCCACTGTCTTAGTCAGCGAGAAACCCGTATTGCGTGCAATAAGCAGACCTACCAGGCCAGCAATGCCAAAATACAGCATGATTGGCGCAACAAAATAGGAATAGAACAGCGGTGTAGAAGGGTCTTGAGGCAGCGTTTGCCTAAGAACCATCAGTACAATTCCCAAAACCGTTAAAACGCCAAGAAATGATGCGTTTCCAAGAAAAGTCTTTTTCGTCATAGTTAACTCCTTTGAAAAGGGGTATTAAGTATAGTGTAACTAGTACCTTGTTCCCGACCTTGTCTATTTCATACGCGAGATGCCGCTAAAACCACTGCTCTCCATATGTTTCAGGGTCAAACGTTTGAATTAAAGGAGTTTTTCATGACTGATGCAGAACTCAAAGCAAGCGCTGAGGCGTTTGTCAACGAGCACTGGGAAGAGATTATTGAGGATATCCGCTACCTTGTGCAGGTAGAGTCCGTTGAGGATCTGTCTCTTGCAGAGCCAGGTAAACCTTGGGGCCCAAAGTCTTACGAGGCACTGCGCCGCGGTCTTGAGATTGCAGAGCGCCTAGGCCTTGAGACCACAAATGTGGACGGTTACCTGGGCTTTGGTGACCTTCCTGGTGAGTCCGAGAAGTACCTTGCTACCATCGCTCACTCCGACATTGTTCCTCTTGGTAAGGGATGGACGGTAGACCCGCTTGACGTTACCCGCCGCGAAGGCTTTATTCTGGGTCGCGGCGTTCTGGACGACAAGGGTCCTTTGGCACTCTCACTCTGGGCAGCACACTACTTTGTAGAGCAGGTAAAAAAGACTGGCAAGAAGCTTCCTTACACCCTGCGCGCCATTGTTGGTAACAACGAAGAGACCGGCATGGGCGACGTCCCTTACTACCTCTCCAAATATCCAGAGCCAGCATTCTGCTTCACTCCTGATGCTGAGTTCCCTCTTATTTGCGGCGAGAAGGGCGTGTACCACGCTCAGTTCACTTCTCCAAAAATTGCTGGTGCAAACAGCGAGAAGATCGTTGAGCTTGACGGTGGCACCGTACCTAACGCAATTCCAGGACTTGCAAGCGCACTTGTTCGCGCTGACGCTTCTACCTTGGCTGATACTGATTCCATCAAGGTTGAGAACGCAGGTGTTGAAGATGATGGCACCAAGCTTGCCCGCATTAACGCAACAGGTAAGGGTGGACACGCTTCCATGCCTGAGGGAACTGTCAACGCAATTGGCCTGCTTGTGACCTATCTGCTTGATAACAACATCTGCGGAGAGGCAGAACGTGACTTCTTGACCTTCTCACAGCAGCTTTGCTCAACTACTGACGGTACTGGAACTGGTATCCAGAGCACTGATGACAAGTTTGGTCCTCTGACCTGCATCTCTGGTACTATCCGTACCAAGGGTGACGTCTACGTACAGACTATTGACTCCCGCTATCCAACCTCAACCACTGGCGAGGCAATTACTGCTCGCATGACTGAGCTTGGTGAGGCTCATGGTTGCACCTTTGAGGTTCTTTCCGATGCAGTTCCTTTCTACATTGACCCAAGCTCTCCTGAGATTACTACCCTTCTTGATACGTTCCATGAGTACACAGGAAGCAATGAGCAGGCGTTTGTTATCGGTGGCGGCACCTATGCACGTCACTTTAAGCGTGCCGTTGCCTTTGGTCCTTATGACAGTAAGGCAGCAAAAGACCTGCCTGAGTGGGTTGGTATGGAGCACGGTCCTGACGAGGGAATCTCTGAGGAATGGCTCAAGCGCGCTCTTAAGATCTACATTGTCAGCATTGCTCGCCTGATGCAGCTTGATCTGTAAATTAATTAAACAGCAGAAACGCTAAAACAAAGCCTCTGTATTCCATTTGATTTGACTGCCTCCCATTTCTTGGACATAAGAAATGGGAGGCAGTTCATATGCGGGTGAT
>CAUVJF010000097.1:0-2620 GCA_963552125.1 uncultured Atopobium sp. | reverse complement strand
AAAACGTTTCATTTTCATACAGTACTTCAATTGATACGCAATCTATGACGGACTCATCTTCTGAAAACACTGCAGAAGCTCCTGAGAGCCTTTCTCAGCCAGAAATAGCTCTAACCTTGAATAACGTCTCATTCTCGTTAAAACCAGGCACAAGAACGGTTGTGTTGGGTCATAACGGTTCAGGCAAATCCACACTTGCAAATCTTTGCAATGCATCGCTCTTTCCCACATCGGGAGAAGTTTTAGTAGAGGGAACCGCCACCACAGAGGTGCCCTCTACTCAGATTTCTTCTGTTGTTGGCATGGTGCGTCAAGATCCAACTTCCCAGCTTGTGTGCGCCACTGTTTTTGACGAGGTTGCTTTTGGCCCTGCTAATCTGGGACTGTCTCGAGAAGACATTATTTCTCGCGTTACTCAAACGCTTGAGCTCTGTGGAATTCTCGATTTGATTGATATGCCCACACAAGCTCTTTCTGGCGGACAGCAACAACTTGTTGCGATTGCAGCTGCGCTATCGCTATGTCCTCGTTACCTGGTACTTGACGAAGCTTTTGCGCAGCTTGACACACGATTCAGAAATCGTCTCTCTGAGCTGGTTAACGGACTTGTGGCAAACGGCATGGGTGTGCTTGAGATTTCTCATTCGTTTGAGTCACTTCCTGGTGCAGATCAGGTGCTCGTTCTGGAGAAAGGCTGTCTTGTTTGGACGGGAACTCCCACAGAGTTTTTGTTAGATACAGACGCATTGACCTATGCTGGTTTTGATGATGTCCTTACTGCAACAGCACATCTTGCTGCACAGGCTGGCTATAGTTTTGACGCGCCTCTTAACGCATCAGAGTTTGTTGCGTTTCTTGTGCAGAATAACCTTGCCTTTGACGCCCTAGATACCCTTGTCTACAAGCGAGCTCTTGAGGTAGTGCGTGCAAGTAATTTTGACGGTCTTCAAGCGTTAGGAGAAGCGCATGAGCTTGCAGTGCATAAGGTGTCTCATGCCTTTGACAAGCCAGTCCTGCACGAGGTAACACTTTCTTCCACAGGAGAGCTTGTTGTCTTGGTCGGCGCATCTGGTTCTGGAAAAACTACTTGTGCCAGAATAGCTGCTGGTCTTATAGAAGCCGATGCCGGCCATGCATTAATCGATGCACGACTGGTAAGTCCTGGAGATGTCGGCATGTGTTTTCAGCGTCCTCAGGACCAGCTCTTTGCTCAAACTGTTGCAGAAGATATCGCTTTTGGTCCAACTAACAAGGGTTTCTCGCCAGATGAAATTAAGGCACTTGTTGTGTATGCTGCTGCAAAGGTTGGTGTGGATGAGCGGGTATTGAGCTCGTCTCCACTGACGCTTTCTGGTGGTCAGGCTCGTCGAGCGGCTCTTGCAGGAACAATTGCCTGCGCGACGTATGCCCTTGTGTTTGATGAGGCAACTTCTGGACTTGATGGTGCGGCTAGAATGCAGGTGTTGCATCTTGCTCGCGAGCTGGCAAATGAAGGCAAGGCGGTACTTGCTATCACGCACGACGTGAGCGAATGGCTTCCGTTTGCTGATAGGGTAGTGTTTGTCGAGAAGGGCTGTGTTGTTGCAAACGTAAGCGTTCAGGAAGCACAGACAAATCCAGAGATTTACAGGGCTTCACAGCTTGATTGTCCGCTGTTTGTACGTGTGTTGCATGAACTCTTGGAGGCTTGCTATGTCTAAGCGCTCCTGTGTTCTGCTTAAATATATCTCGCTAGACTCACTAACAGCACAGACAAAGATTGTTGCCACGCTTGTGGGAATCGTCGCTCTTTTTTATGTACAGCGACCACTTTCTTTTATGGTGTTCGCGCTGATTTGTGTGGGACTTTTGTTCAACGCTCGTGTGAGTTTATCTGAATTTTTACGCGTTGCAAAACCAGCCGCGCTTATTCTTCTTCTTTCATTTATAGCTAACACACTGGTGTTTTTTGGTCATCCAGATATTGTTTTTTCGGGTTCCGTTGGTCTTTCTGTGGCGGGCTTCTATAGAAGTACCGTGGCCATTGCTCGCGTTGTGCTTGCGCTGGCACTAGTTTTAGCGATGGCATCGTCAACTACGCCAACGCAGCTCGCAGATGGTTTTTCAGTATTGCTGCTGCCGCTCAGAATATTTCGTGTTGATGTTGATGGCCTCAGCATTGTGCTTTCAATTGCTTTACGTGCAATTCCTTTGACGCTTGAAGAGCTTGATAGAATCAGAGCCGCTCAAAGGGCCCGCGGATTTAATTTTGAATCTGGAACAACACTTGAGCGCATCCAGAAATGGTTTACGCTGCTGGTGCCACTGACGGTATGTTTGTTTCGTCGCGCAGACGAGATGGCGCAGACTATGACCGACCGCTGTCTGGGGGCGGCAAAACGCACGCGAATCTCAGCAAAGATGCAGGTAGTTGATTGGTTGTTGCTTCTGGTATGGATATTGCTCTGCGCGGGGCTTGTGGTGCTGTAGCGTCCCTGTGCCTTGCAATCATGTTCAGCACACCTGCTCTAAGCCTACGATACAATCAGACATAACGAACAGATAGCTTTTCAGGGAGCTCCATGAAGTCAGTAACGTCACCAAACAATGCAACAAGCTGTAACGTTGATGCTTGCGAGGA
>CAUVJF010000096.1:0-2631 GCA_963552125.1 uncultured Atopobium sp. | reverse complement strand
CGTGAAAAGTTCCTAGCCGAAAAGAACCTCTCGCTGTTTGCTCTTAAATCGTTCTGGGAAGGCTTTGATGCTGCGGGAGACACGCTTAGGTGCGTAGTAATTCCTAAGCTTCCGTTTGCAAGCCCTAATGAACCGCTGGTCAAAGAGCGTGAAGCGCGAGAAGATCGCGCGTGGTGGCGTTATTCTCTGCCAGAGGCAGTAATTGCAACAAAGCAGGCTGCTGGTCGCCTTATTAGAAGCGCTGAGGATAAGGGCGTTTTAGTGCTTGCCGATTCCAGACTGGTGTCCAAGCGATATGGCAGTTCGTTCTTGAAGTCGCTGCCAAACAAGAACTACCAGCGTGTCTTGACAAAGGACATCTCCGAGCAAATTGCCAAGTGGCGAGAAGAACACGACGCGTAGCAGGGCTGCAATCACCTGATTGGCTTAGAGCTGCTCTTCTGCAGCAAGCAAAGACGCAGCGTAAGTGCGCATTGCGTGCATCACGGCCTTGTCTTTGGTTGTTACTTTTCCCTTAAGGGCAAGCAACCGCTGTAGCAGCCATGTTCCGCCGTAGTAGGGGATAGTTGCTTTAATTTCTACAGCATTGCGCTGGCTTCCAACTGTTTTAAGTCCCGGCCACGAATAGTGCGTAAGAGCGGTTTTATCAAAGAAGGTAAGCTCTACCAGCTGAGACTTTTCTTGCATAGCAGAATCTTGCACGCGTTCCGCAAGCTTTCTGTGCTCAAATGAAGCGGATTGCGTTTCAATGCAGCTCATTCGATTGACCCTAAAGACCCTTTGCTGCTCTAGGTTTAAATCAACCCCCTCGATAAGCCACCCATTTTCTCCGTATGACAGCTTATAGGGAAGAACCTCTCTCTGGCTAATTGCAGTATCTCTATCACCGCGAGCTTCTGCAACAGACGCCTCAGAGCGATAGTCGAATGAAATAACTTGTGATTCTGCAATTGCATTTGAGCAGGTGAGGAACGCATCTACTTCTTTAGAGTGACTTTTGGAGACAAGAGAGACCGAAGACCCGTCCGGTGAAGAGCTTTTTGTATATGGAGGCTTCAAGAGGCTCCAAAATACACTTTCTTGGGGCAAAGCGAGAGCGGTAAAAGCCTCTTTAAGTGCCAAGGTTTCTTCATCCGTTAAGACAAGCCTGCGAGCAGTAAAGGGAGACTCTCCAACAAGTGTCAGAGTATCTTGGTCTCCCGTAAGGGGGAGGGGAAGATAGCCATTCTCGTCCGTGAGCTGCAAAAGCTCCATCAGAATAGCAGCCTCTTCAGAGGAGATGGCAAATCGTGACTGAACCGCGCTTAGCTCAACTGCGTCAAAAGACTCCCTCAATGCAGAAGCAAGCAGTATGAGCTTATAGACAGCTGACGATATGTTTTTTCTTCCAAAAGAGGTGTTTTTAACAGCCATTGGCAACCTCGCTTAAAGACCCTTTCCACTTTGCGAGAAGAGACTCTGGAGACCTTGGAATTAATCCATGAGCAAGAATCCAAGATAAAGCGGTGTCTTCATGAGCGTAAGTAACGGTCCACAAAGCGCCATTAGAGAGGAGCTCAACATCCCCTTGACCTTGCGAGAAATGTTCAAAAGCAGCGAGTATATTTTTGGGGACAAACGCGGTAAGCGTGTCTGCTTGCAATCCGAGCTGGAAATCAAGGAGTTTATAGTCTTTTGAATCAAACTCTTCTGGTATGGAGAAGGACTCATTTTTAAGAATCGCGGCATCTAAAACACGGTCAACGCGAAAAGTTTTGATGGAAGCGCTCTCAGTACCGGATGAAAAATCTTGGGCCACAAAGTATAGAAGTCCCTGTGAAACAAAGAAGTCCAGCACGCCCAGATGTTTTTGCTTAACTAGGTCCTGTGAGTTTGTGTAGGTGATGTTTACCAGTTGTTTAGAGCTGAGTGATTCGTATAGAACAGGAAAGACTTTGTTTTGGGAAGAAGCGCTGAGTTTTTGGCTGTCTGACTTACCTGAGTCCGAGGAATAAAAGTTACCCACAATTTTAGAGAGCGCGTTTCTCAATTTCTCTTGGTACACAAAAGTTGTATCAGTGAGAATTGCACTGCAGATTACAAGGAGCTGATTGGCATCTTCAGGGCTTAAGTCGTACGAGGAATTAAAGAAATTCGAGTCCGAAAGATAGAATGACTTTTCTTTTCCCGTTTTTACCTCTGTAATTGCAAATCCAAGCTGTTTCAAAACAGTGCGATCTCTTGAAAAAGTTCTTAAAGCAGAATCGGTAGATAAATCTGAGTAAATCGCTGCATATATTTCTGCCGAGGGTAGAGGTCCCTTTTGAAGTAGCAGCATAAATAGCGAGAAAATCCTCCAAGCACCCAGTTCATTATTACCTAGAGTTTGATCATTTGGAGTCATATCCACCTCCCGCTTTTTGCTAGTTGAACTCAAATCTCTCTAAACATATACGAAAGTTTTTGATATTTAGTGCAGAATTTCTAAATTTGGACGTAAAAATACACTTTAACCGCTATATTTCGATATAAGACGTATACTAATGACGTATATATGAAACCTGTCAGAAGACATGCCAACGAAGGACGTAGTATGGCCATCACACATGACTATGTTGACTATCTAGACGAGCAGATTGATATTGCTCCTGC
>CAUVJF010000095.1:0-2669 GCA_963552125.1 uncultured Atopobium sp. | reverse complement strand
CAATGGCGAACCTTCACGAAATATCGAGGCGTATGAGCTCCATCAGGAGCACCATGCAGATTACGCGCACGATGTCGATGATTTCGACAGCGCGTGTCCGCAAGGCACTTGATAGGGCCGAGGCTGCTTCGCCATATAAGGAAGCTATTACCCTTATGCTTGCAAATGTAGCAGGCGCTGGCTTTAATCCTAAGAAACAGCCTCTTCTTGCTACACATAAAGTCGAGAAGAACGTGCTGTTCTTAGTCATCGCATCTGACCGTGGCCTTGCAGGCGGATTTAACATCCTGCCTCAACGCGAGGTTGAGCATGAGATGGCACGTCTTAAGGCTAAGGGTGTGTCGTCCGAGATAATTACTTGCGGACGCAAGCCAACTGAGTACTTTACGTATAGAAATATCAAGCCCACCATGTCTTATGTAGGCATTTCCTCTGAGCCTACAGCAGACCAGGCTGATCGTATTGCCTCCTATATCATGGATGGCTATATCAAGGGTAAGATTGATCGTGTCGTAATCAAGTACTGGCATGCAAAGAACCGTGTTGACCAAGAGCAGGTTACAGAGCAACTTCTTCCTATTTCGCGCGATAAACTCACGATTCCTAATAAACCACGTACCGAAGAAGCCCTCTCACAGGTGAAGACGTATAACAAGAGTGAATATCAATTCTCGCCATCTGCTTCTCAGGTACTTGATTCGTTGATGCCCGCTTATATCAAGACGGTCATCTTCCACGCACTTCTTGATTCTGCTGCAGCCGAGCATGGTGCACGCCGTCGTGCAATGCAGTCTGCAACTGATAATGCTGAGAACGTCTTAGGCGCTCTTAGCCGTACGTACAATCGCGAACGCCAGGGCGCAATTACCACTGAGCTCAATGAGATTATCGGTGGTGCTGCAGCATTGGAGGATATGTAATGTCAGATATGCAAGTAGAGACTTCTTCCTTTGAGGAAGCTATTCTCAACAAGCGCAATCAGCACGTTGACGATGGCGTAATCGTTCGCGTAGTTGGACCAGTTGTCGACGTTAAGTTCGACGGACCTGTTCCAAGCATCTATACCGCACTGACGGTAGAGGATGACACGCCTGTTGGTCACGTCAGCACCGTTCTTGAGGTTGAGTCTCAGCTTCCCGGTGGTGTTGTTCGTACCGTCGCTATGTCGTCAACCGATGGTCTTCAGCGTAACCTTCGCGTTAAGGACACCGGCAAGCCAATGATGATGCCAGTAGGCGAGTCTACGCTGGGCCGCGTCTGGAACGTCATGGGTCAGCCAGTCGACGGTGGAGATATTCCTGAAGACGTTGAGTTTTATCCAATTCACCACCCAGCACCTCTCTTCGAAGAGCTCACTACTGAGACAGAGATTTTCGAGACGGGCATCAAGGCAATCGATCTTCTCGAGCCTTATGTTCGAGGCGGAAAGACTGGCCTCTTTGGTGGCGCTGGCGTTGGTAAGACCGTTCTGATTCAGGAGCTTATTAACAACCTGGCTCAGCAGCATGGTGGTACTTCCGTATTCACCGGCGTTGGAGAGCGTACTCGTGAGGGTACTGACCTCTTCCTTGAGATGACTGAGTCCGGCGTTATTAACAAGACCTGCCTAGTCTACGGTCAGATGAACGAGCCACCAGGAGCTCGTATGCGTGTTGCTCTTGCAGGCCTTACTACTGCAGAGTACTTCCGTGATCAGGGCCAGGATGTTCTGTTGTTCATCGACAACATCTTCCGCTTCTCTCAGGCAGGTTCTGAGGTTTCCGCACTTCTTGGTCGTATGCCTTCCGCAGTTGGTTACCAGCCAACCCTGGCTACAGAGATGGGCGAGCTTCAGGAGCGTATTACTTCCACCAAGGAAGGTTCTATTACTTCCGTACAGGCAGTTTACGTCCCTGCAGACGACCTTACTGACCCTGCTCCTGCTACAACCTTTACGCACTTGGATGCAACTACCGTTCTTTCTCGTGCTATTACCGAGCTTGGTATTTACCCAGCAGTTGACCCTCTGGCCAGCTCCAGTTCTGCTCTTGATCCATCCATTGTTGGTTCAGAGCACTACCGCGTTGCTATGGCAGTTCAGGAGACCCTGCAGGAGTACTCCGACCTTCAGGACATCATTGCAATTCTGGGTATGGACGAGCTTTCTGAGGAGCAGCAGCGCACCGTTGCTCGCGCCCGTAAGATTCAGCAGTTCCTCTCTCAGTCATTCCACGTTGCCGAGAAGTTCACTGGTAACCCTGGTGTGTACTGCACCGTTGAGGAGACTGTCCGCTCGTTTGCAGAGATTATTGACGGTAAGTGCGATGACCTTCCTGAGCAGGCATTCCGTTTTGCAGGCACCATCGAAGATGTTCGCGAGCGCGCTGCAAAGATGTCCGCTTCGGATAGCTCACAGAACTAGGATTTCTCATGGCTGAGTTGACTTGTCAGTTTGTCAGACCAGATAAGCTCCTTTACGAAGGAACTGTTGAAAGTCTGATTCTTGCTTCAGCAGATGGAGAGTATGGTGTGTGGCCAGGCCACGCACCAGAAATCATTGCGCTTGGCGATGGTGTTGTAAGACTGCACATGCCTCATCCAGAGAATGAAGAATCTATGACCAAGATAGTGATTTCTGGTGGATACGCAGAAATCGATCCAACAGGAGTCATTATCTTGGCAGATCATGC
>CAUVJF010000094.1:0-2670 GCA_963552125.1 uncultured Atopobium sp. | reverse complement strand
GAATTGCCTCTCATATGTTGCGGAGGCCACCCATGGATCCTTTTGAAGTTCCTGCGTAATAAGAGACTCATCCATATTAAGCAGGGTTGTTCCCTCTTCTACCACAATGAGCTTTTGAATTTGCTCATTAGTAACGTGCTCCGTTGGATCAACTTGAATGTTGGTAATAGCAAAGATTGAAGAAGAACGGAGGACGAGAAACCCAACGCCGGAAAGAACGGCCAGTCCAAACAAAACAATGAGGACCGTTCTTACTGCTTTGAAAGAGACTTTTCTACTGTGCTTAATACGCTCTGCACGTGCTTGAGCTGCAGTTTTAGTTACATTAGTAGGTTTTTTTGCAGCAGGTTTTTTGGCAAGAATTTGAGCTTCAGAAGGCGTAGTCTCAGCCTTTGGTTTAGGCTTGAAAGCCTTGCTCATAAAAGAAGGTTTAGTTGTCCCTTTTGACTGAGCGTTGTCAGCCGATAAAGACTCCCTCTTTGTGCCTTTGCGACGCGTAGCGCGCTTTGAAGTATCTTCTGCCATATCTACCCTATGCCCCAAAGCCCAGAAGTTTAACCTCGGGCTGAAGATCAATGTCAAACTTTTCTTGTACCGCATCGTGCGCCTTGCGCATAAGCGCAATAATATCTGCGGCAGTGGCGTTACCGGTATTCACGATAAAGTTTGCATGAATATCAGAAATTTGTGCACCGCCTTCTGTATAACCCTTAAGACCGCACTCTTCAATAAGTGCTCCCGCAGACCTACTGCCTGGATTCTTAAAAACAGATCCACAGCACAGCTGACCGGTTGGCTGTGTATTTCTTCTGCGCTGCAAGAGCGTATCCATGCCAAGGGCAACCTTGGGTCGGTTGGATGGCGTCAACGCAAACGTTGCCTCCAGAATAATCTCATCTGGAGCAAACGTAGCATAGCGATAACCCCATTCAATTTCAGAGGCATCGTAGCGCACAAGGCCCTTACCAGGTTTAAGCACCACGCAATCACGGACAGCTTTACCAATCCAATCATGCCTGGTACCTGCATTCATTGAAAGAGCTCCGCCAACGGTTCCAGGAATACCCGCACACATCTCAAGACCAGAAAGACCTTCTTTAACAGCCTCGTTGCAAACACGCGCCATAAGCGCACCAGCACCTGCAGTAATAAGGTTATTCTCGCCAACTGAAATAGTAGAAAGCTCATCGTCAAGCACAATGACGCAGCCGTTGTAGCCCTTATCGGAGACAAGAATGTTTGAACCCTTGCCCAGAAGCACCCAATCAACTCGATTAGCTGCAAGCACTTCGAGCACGCGCACAAGTGCCACGTGACTGTGAACAGCAGCAAAAAGTGACGCCTTACCACCAATCCTAAAAGTGGTATGGTGGCTCAACGGCTCATCTTGCTTAATTGTTGCATCAAGGGCCCCAGAAAGGCTTACATAGGCATTAAACAAGCTCACGGCAGAGGTCCTAGTTGTTCTGAAGACGCTCTTTGAGTGCGCGAATAAACATAGGACCAATCTGAGTGACGTCACCTGCACCCTGAGTAATCAGCAAATCTCCTGGCTGAACGGTTTCAAGAAGATCTGCAATAAGATCACGGCGAGAAGGAATATAGCGCACGTCAGGAACAGTATGAGCAGCCTGAACCCTTGAAGAGACGGTCTTGCCTGAGACACCCGGAATAGGCAGCTCACCTGCGGAGAAGACGTCCATGACACGCAAAACGTCAATGCCGTCAAACGCGTGTGCAAACGAATCTGCCAAGTCCTGCGTTCTGCTGTAGCGGTGTGGCTGGAAGACAACAACAACGCGCTTGAAGCCAAGAGGAAGAGCAGCAGACATGGTTGCTGCAATCTCGGTTGGATGGTGGCCGTAATCGTCTACGACGGTAATACCGTTGATGTCGCCTACGTGCGTAAAGCGACGGCGTGCGCCCTTGAACTGCGAAAGCGCTGCTGCGGCCTCCTCAAGGTCAAAGCCAAGAGCATCAGCAACGGCAATTGCCGCGGTTGCGTTGGCAACATTGTGCTTACCTGGGTTTGCAGGAAGCACCACAGAGATAGTTTGACCAGATGGAGTCTTGATAGTCAGAGGGTTCTCGATACCAGCTTTTCTCTCCTCTTGCGTGCAAACAAAATCACAACTTGGATCAAAGCCGTACGTGACTATGTGTCTCCCAGTTGACTGAGCAAGCTCAACGTAATGAGGATTGTCACCGTTGATAACAACGGTTTCTTCCTTTTCAAGCAGACTCATAAACTCGCAGAAGGTCTTCTCGATATTCTCGAGAGAGCCGTAGTGATCAAGGTGATCTGCCTCAATATTAGTGACAACTACCACGTTAGGGTTGAGGAACATAAACGAACCGTCAGACTCGTCTGCCTCGCAAACAAAGTACTGGCCATTACCGTTTTTGCCGTTGGTGTCGTAACCTTCAACAACACCGCCGATTAAAAATGATGGGTCAGCACCAAGCTTATCCAGCATGGTAGCAACCATAGAAGACGTGGTGGTCTTGCCGTGAGTGCCTGCGACGGCAATGGTCTTACGGCCACGGGACAGATACGACAGCATCTTTGCGCGAGGCCAAATAGGAATGGAAAGCTCACGTGCGCGAATGACCTCTGGATTTGTCTCTGGAATGGCTGTAGAGGTAACAATAACATCGGGCATCACAGCG
>CAUVJF010000093.1:0-2675 GCA_963552125.1 uncultured Atopobium sp. | reverse complement strand
AGTTTATGATTGCTGTTGATACCGCAGGTACACACGCTAATAAGCCTGCACACGAAATTCGCCATGGTGACGTGGTTACCCTCATTGGCAAAGACGGTGACCAAGAAATCACCGCGGATGAGATGGCTGACCTACGTGAGACCATTAACTATGAGGTAGTTTGCAACTTTGGTGCTCGCCTCGATAAGGTATACGTCTAATGGCAGCTACTCCTGCTTCTCCTAAAAATACTTTAGGTAGAAAACGCATGTCAAACGCAGAATATGCGAAAATCGCATATTCTAAACAAGCAGGTAAGACGCTTGACGAGATTCGCAAGCAGATTGCTGATTGCAAGAATTGTCCGCTTTGGGAAACACGCACCAACATTGTGTTTGGTGGTCCAAATCCCATGGCTCGCATCATGATTGTGGGAGAAGCTCCTGGTAAGAATGAGGACCTAAGTGGTCAACCTTTCGTAGGCGTATCGGGCAAAAAGCTTGATGCGCTGTTAGAAGAAGTTGGCCTTTCTCGCCAGGATGTTTTTATCTCTAACGTGGTCAAATGCCGACCGCCTTCAAACAGAAATCCCAAGGTGGCCGAGGTGGAGGAGTGCTCTCCGTATCTTCGCAATCAGATTCGCGCTATTAAGCCGGACGTTATTGTTTGCTTGGGTAATTTTGCAACACAGTTTGTCATGCATACCGATAAGGGCGTGACGGAGCTGCGCGGCAAGTTTTACCAGATAGGCGCCTTTAGCGTGCTACCCACCATGCATCCCGCATCAACTATTTACCGCAAGGAGTGGGCGCAGTATCTCAAAGATGACCTGCGACTTCTTGCTGATTGGCTTGAGGAACACCCTCGAGGAGGATCTTGTGACTAACCTTTCTACCAGCGCAAACGACGCTGCAACAAACAACCTGCCAGAAAAAACTGCGGCCGGCACGTATGTTTCTACCACCACCGAGCAAACTATTGCTCTTGGTCAGGCTCTAGGAAAACTTCTGCAAGCAGGCGATGTATTAGTGCTCACAGGAGATCTAGGAGCAGGAAAAACCCAGCTTACCAAAGGTATTGCTGCTGGCATGGGCGTCACGGATGACGTGACCAGCCCAACGTTTACCATCGAGATGGTTTACGAAGGTACGCTTATGCCTCTTTACCACTTTGACCTGTATCGATTAAACGATCCTGACCAGCTTGAAGACACCGGCTTGTACGATGCGCTTGAGTCCGACGGTCCAACTATCATCGAGTGGGGAGAGCAATTTGCGGAGCAAATTGGCGAGAGAACCCTGGATGTGTATGTTTCTAGATTGTCTGAGGAAGAGCTGGAATCAGACGACGTTGAGCCGCGTCGTGAGATTCGCTTTATCCCACAGAATGCTCGTGGAGAAGAAATCATTCAGTCGCTTTAATTTCAGTTTCAAAGAGAGGTAATCTTCTCAAATGAGTACAAAAGCAGAGTTTTTAAAGATTATGTCTGAGCAAACCGAGATTGCTTTGGCAACATCTGTAAATAATGTCCCAAATGTGAGGATTGTAAATTTTTATTTTGACCCAGAAGAAAACGTACTTTACTTCTCGTCTTTTAAAGAGAATGACAAAATCAAAGAGATAAAAGCAAACCCACATGTGGCGTTTACCACAATTCCTCACTCGGGAAATGAGCACGTGAAAGCAAAGGGAATTGTTCAAAAAAGTTCAAAAACTATTTTTGACGTCGCAGATCAATTTATTGCTAAGGTTCCAAACTACAAAAATACTATCGAATATGCAGGGGAATCCTTGGTTTTATTTGAAATAAAATTTGACACGACTGTGGTCACAAAGGACTTAAGCTCAATCGAAACATTAGAGCTGTAAGTTAAAACTTGTCGTGAATTATTTACAACACCTCCTCTTTTAGTAAAAACGTTTTTATAGCCCAGTTATAGATATTTTAAGAATATCTATAACTGGATATTTTGGCAGTACACCTGCGATTTCTTTTCATATATACTTACTAATCTGTTGAGAAATGTTCAAAAAAGAAAAACAATTTTTTCTTGAAATACACGAGTTAAGGAATATGAAATGAAGAAGTATTTGCATAACAACGCAAAGCTGCTCGCAATTGCAGGCATTATGGCAAGTGTGTTGGTTTTCTCGCCAGTACTTTCTGCGATAGCTCTTGCTGAAGGTACTGAGGTAGCTGAGGCAAGCGCCACAACTGAGGCCACCGCCTCGACCGAGTCGTCTGCCGCTACGACCGAAGCGACTGCTACAACTGAGACGACCGCTGCTGCCTCAACAGATGATGATAGTGACGCAGAGGCAGTTGGATCTTATATGGGCGCCGATGGCATAATGCGTGAAATCCACATTTCAGTATCAACAGATGGCGGCACTTATAACGGAAAAGATTATATTCCACCAACTATTTCAGGTGATTTTAAGAGTGTTTCTTTTAGCAGCAATGTTCAACGTGAGGGATACACACTGGTAGGTTTTTCAACAGGTTATTTTTCGCAAGATGAAATAAACAATGCAACACCAGATATGTCGAAAGCATATACTATCGATGAGAGTGGCAATGTTCATATGAATCTTGATGATATTGTTGCCTGGAGTGTTACCGACAATATTGATACAAACACTATTACGTTTCGCTATCATCTAACTACCTTATGGGCACCAAATCCTGAGCCAGA
>CAUVJF010000092.1:0-2714 GCA_963552125.1 uncultured Atopobium sp. | reverse complement strand
TGCTTGAGGGAGCCGTGCGCACATATTTACCTGAGGAAGCTCAGGCAAAGATTGCCGCTGCATATGCCTTTGCCGCTGACTATCACAAAGATCAGCGTCGTCGTTCTGGCGAGCCTTATATTAACCACCCAGTTGAAGTGGCCCTTATTCTTGCGCATGATCTTCACATGGATGAAGACACCATCTGCGCTGCCCTTATGCACGATACCGTAGAAGATACGTCTGCCTCATTAGATGAAATTTCTTCTCGCTTTGGTGAGTCAGTGGCCGAGCTTGTTGACGGCGTCACAAAACTTACGTCCATCGAAGTCAGTTCAATGGACGAGAAACAGGCGCTTAACCTGCGCAAAATGTTCCTTGCCATGTCAAAGGACATCCGCGTTGTTATCATCAAGCTTGCCGATCGCCTTCATAACATGCGTACGCTGGCGGCACTTCCACCAGACCGTCGTCTGTTCAAGGCACGAGAAACCATGGACGTGTATGCGCCACTTGCTGACCGCTTGGGTATCTCTTCGGTTAAGTGGGAGCTTGAGGATTTGTCTTTCTTCTGGCTTGAACCAGAGGAATACCAGCGTGTTGCGCGCATGGTCTCTGACTCTCGTGCACAAAGAGAGAATGACCTCAACAACGCTAAGAAAACTTTGACTGATGAGCTTAACGCTGCTGGTCTTACCGATTTCCAGATTACGGGTCGCCCTAAGCACCTCTGGTCCATCTATCAAAAGATGGTTCGTAAAGGCAGAGAGTTCTCCAGCATCTACGATCTTATCGCTCTGCGTGTTATTACTAAAAACGTAGGCGATTGCTACTCGGCACTTGGTGCTATTCATGCACTTTGGCATCCTATGCCTGGTCGTTTTAAGGACTATATTGCAACTCCAAAGGCAAATCTCTATCAGTCTTTGCACACAACAGTTATTGGCCCTGATGGTCGCCCTATTGAGATTCAGATTAGAACCGCCGAGATGCACGAGGCATCTGAGTACGGTATTGCTGCTCACTGGCTGTATAAGGAGCAGGGCAATTCAAAGGGCAAGATGTCCTCTGAAGACAAGCTTATTGACTCAACTATCAACTGGATTCGCCGCAGTCTTGATTGGGCCGTTGAAGACGATATTGATGATCCCCACGAGTTCTTGGATAACCTGCGCGTAGATCTTTTTGAGCATGAGATTTTTGTTTTCACACCAAAAGGCGAGGTTATGAGCCTGCGTGTTAACTCAACACCTCTGGATTTTGCATACGCTGTCCACACCGAGGTTGGCAATCACTGTGTTGGTGCGCGTGTTAATGGCTCTGTAGTTCCGCTGACGCATACGCTTCAGATGGGCGACCGCATTGAGATTTTGACTAACAAGAATGCTCGTCCTTCTCGCGACTGGATGACGCTGGTAAAGACGCCGTCTGCACGTGCAAAGATTCGCAAGTATTTCTCGCAAGAGAACAAGTCTGACGATGCTGAGCGCGGCCGTTCTGAGCTTGCAAAAGAGCTGCGTAAGCGCGGTTATGGCATCAGCGCTACGCGTACGGTAAAGGCGCTTGATCAGCTTACCGAGCAGTTTGATTATCGCAGTGTAGATGACCTGTTTGCGGGTATCGGCGCAGGTAATCAGTCTGTTAAGCAGGTTGTCAATCGCGTAAGCGAGATTTTGGAAGAGAAAAACCCTGAGGTTGTCACCGAGCAAGAGCGCAACGCTGCACGACTCCAGGAGAAGAACAAGGCAATTGCAAACGATCAGCCTTTAATGCGTTCGTACGTTATTTCTCGCACCGCCAAAGGTAGTCGTCCTAAGAAATCTAACTGCGGCGTTGTAGTAAACGGCGATCCAGACTTGCTTGTTCATCTTGCACACTGCTGCAATCCTGTTGCAGGTGACGATATTGTGGGCTTTATTACTCGCGGTCGCGGCGTTTCTGTTCACCGTGCCAACTGTCCTAACGTTAAAGATTTGCTCAACGATCCAAAGCGTATCATTCCTGTTTCTTGGGACGCCAGTGGTGCTACTGAATTTAGGGTTGAGATTGTCGTTGAAGCAACGGATCGCATGGGTCTTCTCAAAGACGTTACCGTTGCGCTGTCTGATGCCGGTGCAAACATTCTTTCCGCTGCTACACAAGTGGGTGAGCAGGGCGTAGTGCGTATGCGCTTCTTGGTTTCAATCTCAGATACTAGCCTGCTTGATACGTTATTTGCATTTGTAACTCGCGTGCCTTCAGTCTACGATGCTCGTCGTATTATGCCAGGTGAAGGTGCTAACCAGATGAGAAGGAGACTCTATGGCTAACCAGAATGAGGGCTGTTCCTGCGGCGGTCATCACCACGAGGAAGGTCACGGTGGACACGGCGGCTGCTGCGGTCATCACGGAGAGCATGGCCATGGTGAGCATGGTCACGGTGGATGCTGTGGCCATCACGGTCACGGTGGTTGCCATCACGCAAAAGATCAGATTGGTGTCTTTAAAGTAGGTCCTCTTGAGACCAACTGCTATATCTATGTTTCTGGCAATGAATGTATGATTATCGACGCTGGCGCATCGGGCGCAGAGATTGCCGCACAGCTCTTAAACCTTGAGCTCAAGTACATTGTTGCTACTCACGGCCATGCTGACCATGTTGGTGGCGTTAAGGCTTTGAAGCTTGCTGCACCTGGTGCTCAGTACCTAATCAACGAGGCAGATAATGAGCTTGCACAGAGAGCTCATAACTCAAA
>CAUVJF010000091.1:0-2766 GCA_963552125.1 uncultured Atopobium sp. | reverse complement strand
AAATGCCAAGTCTGAAGGGCGCCAAAATTGAGCTAACTAATAGCTCTGCTCAACCTATCTTCTACCAGGGAAAATGGGTTGCTCCTCACGAAGTTGTCACCACAGTAGAAACAGACGAATCTGGAGAGGCGGCGGTTAAAGACCTTCCCTTTGGCTCCTATTCGCTTAAAGAGGTTACGGCTCCAGCAGGATACTCTCTCAACAAAGAATGGAACCCAACGGTCACTCTTACTTCTGAAGAGACTGTAGAAGCACCTGAACTCATTGATGAAAGAATTTCTTTACAAACAATGCTTGTGGATGCTGAAGGGTCAAAAAATCCTGAATATGCCGAGAAACTCAATCTTGTTGATCACATTAAATACGAGGGTCTTACCCCAGGAGAAGAGTACGAAATTACCGGAGAGCTCTATGAAACAAAGCAGCTCCAAGAAGGTACGGCAGAACCTGTTGCTCGCGGAACTGTCCGCTTCAAAGCTCCTACCTCATCGGGAGAAGCTGCGGTTCCTTTTTCTGTAAGGACTGCCTCACTTGAAGGTAAAGAAGTTACCGCCTACGAAACCATCTCAAAAGATGGTGAGAAAGTTGCTTCGCACACCGATAGTCACTCTAAAGCACAAACTATTCGTGTGACGCCTAGGCCCCATCTTCCGGGCACGGCAGACAATGCCTACGCAGTTCCCCTTTTACTCGCCTTGGCAGGATCGGTACTTATTGGATGTGTCCACTTATTTGCAGCAAAAATAAGACGTTCCTTTTAGTTGAGCAACCTTGTCTTAGCGCAAAAAAGAAAGGGCAGAAATCTCTGCCCTTTCTTAAAAATTTGTACTAGTTTCTTGTTCGTTTATGAGCGTCTAATAAGCTCAGTAACAAGAGCTGCAGCATCAGCACACTGACCAGCATTAACGTTCTCGCGAACATCGGCAGCGGTGCGGCTAAGCGCAGGAAGTCCATCTTCGTTTAAGCCCATCAAGGTAACAGAACGAACTGAATTCTGCATTGCAGGAGTTGCATCAGTGGTGTCCCAGTCAAATGCACGCTGCTCAACATCAATATGAAGATCAGCTGCAATAGTAGAAAGGAGTCGAGTCATTCTGCGATCAGCGCGGCGAACGTTGCCAATTCCCTCATTCTTAAGGATGGAGAGTGAACCAGCACCAACACAATCAAGGTTAATGAGAAAAGCGCCGCGAATATCAGTTCTGTGCTTTGCGAGGAACTCCCTCATGCCTGCGTGGTCAAAATCAGACGCTCCAAGCGCAACAAACCAAATATCGTGTGCAATGAGCTCGTCATCAGAAAGTGAAAGAACAGCATTACGAAGATCATCCTCAGAAATAGCGGCTACATCTTCAGAGTCGGTCTCTTCACGATTCTCAGCAGATGGTGCTGCACCGCCCTTCCAGTCATCCGATGGACCGTCGTTGCGACCGAAGAGTCTAAAGGAGCGACGCTTTGCCTCAGGAGTCTTTGCGTCCTGTACCTCTGTGAGACCCTCATCAGCCGAAATGGTGTCGAATGGGCTCTCTGCATCTTCTGCCTCTGGAGAAGGTGCAGATGTTGGAGCTGGAACATAGTGAGGAGCTGGCTCGGAAGATGGAGCTAGAGGATCAACGGCGTCGCCAGAAGGATCAGGAAGATCAAAGAGGGACGCACGACGAGCAAAGTCGTTCTTAGCATGGAGCTCATGTGTTGCTTCAGGCTGTACCTGCGTTGCATCTGCATCAGCGGATTCATGAACCTGCTTCATAGTTGCATTGAGCTCATCGTCAACAGAATCATACGCAACGGTGTTGTCAGCAGAAGCATCCTCAGTCCGCTCTTCTTCTGTTGTTGCATTTACAGCCTCTGCAACATCCTCGAGAGATGCAGTCTGGCTTGCGCCAGTAGTGTCATAAGCAACGTAGCTTACTTCGCAATCCTCAGGAAGAATGCCCAGTGAATTAAGAACTTCCTCGCCGTGGCGGACGCCTTCCACCTCATCAGGCTCTGGGATAAGTGCAGCTGCATCTCCTGCAAAATGATGAACAACCTCGGGTCGATGACCAGTAGGACGGACATTCTCGAGAATACCAAGAAGTGCTGCAACTGAAGACTTGTTGTTGTTTGCGCCAATAGTGCAAGGTGCAAAACGCTCTGCAATAGTTGCGACAGAAAGAGCAACAAGTGGAAGAGCTGCAAGAATACCAACAATCCAGAAAAGGACACGAACTGGATCAGGAAGGAAACGAAGAATCTGAACAAACGTAGCAACAAACACGGCAACTACACACCAACGAGCATACCTCTGTGCAAGCGGTACGTACTTTGCTACAGGGGACTCAACAAGGAAGTTTGTATGTGGAGAGTCATAGTGAGCAACAATTACGATTGGACGATTGCCTTTTGCGACAAGCTCACCAGTGGCCTCGTGTTTAGCAACAACGTTCTGGCTCCTAATAGAAGATCCAAATGAACCCAGAATGTCATTACCAAAATACTTGAGACACGTAAGTGCGCCAAAACCAGCGACAAGCAGAAAGCCAAAAGCAATGAGTGCTGCATTACCAGTGCCTGCAAAAATAACGCCAATGAAGAGGAGGATTAGATAGATTGAGTAGCCAAGACTCTTAATAGACTTAGCGTCAAATTCTTCAATAGTTGCCTCAAGCCCGTGAAGTTTCATTTCTTCAGCAATGGTTTGAGCAGCCTGAAGCTCCTCTTGGCTACCGGCAGGAGCAATATCAATCTGCTCGTCTAGATAGTCAACATAGTCATGTGTGATGG
>CAUVJF010000090.1:0-2857 GCA_963552125.1 uncultured Atopobium sp. | reverse complement strand
CGCCAGTAGCAGTTCCCTCACCCACCAAAACAATGCCGCCAGGAGTGTGACCAGGGGTTTCCATAATCTTGAACTGTGCAGTTCCAACAGAGAGAACATCTCCCTCGTGAAGAAAACCGTCTGGCTCTGGAGCATCATCATAAATCTCGTTTGAGTTATGAGCCCTCTTTGCAAGTTCATTATCTGCTTCGTTGATGAGGTACTGAGCACCAGGCACAGCAAGCTTCAAAGCCTTAACGCCGCCAACATGATCAGCATGGCCGTGAGTAGCAACAATGTACTTAAGCTCAAGGTTCAAAAGCTGTGCAGCAATCTCTGCACCCGATGCACCGGCATCAATAATCATGCACTCATTACCAGAAACGTAAATGTAGCAGTTGGTCTCAAGAGGACCCACTTTAAAGACGCCAATCTGGTCTTTTGCGTGATGGCAACCACCATGACCGTGATGGCCGCAGCAACCGCCATGACCATGCTCACCGTGGCCATGCTCGCCATGATGACCGCAGCAGCCACCGTGTCCGTGCTCTTCCTCGTGATTATGGCCGCAAGAGCAGCCCTCATTTTGATTAGCCATAAAGTCTCCTTCTCATCTGATTAGCGCCTTCACCTGGCATAATACGACGAGCGTCGTAGACAGAAGGCACGCGAGTTACAAATGCAAATAAGGTATCAAGCAAGCTGGTATCAGAGATAGAAACCAAGAAACGCATACGTACTACGCCCTGCTCACCCACTTGTGTAGCTGCAGAAAGAATGTTTGCACCAGCGTCAGACAGCGCAACCGTGACGTCCTTAAGAAGGCCCATACGGTCTGCTGCCTCAACGACAATCTCTACCCTAAACTCAGTAGCGCCGCTGGCATCCCAAGAAACAGGAATGATACGCTTTGGATCGTTGAGCAAGTCTTTAACGTTAGGGCAATTGGCGCGGTGAACAGAAACGCCGCGACCGCGAGTAATGAAGCCCACAATATCGTCACCTGCAACAGGATTGCAGCAGTGAGCAAGATGAACAAGCAAATCTGGATCGCCATTTACCACAACGCCGCAGTTAGACTTCTTGGGACGACTACCTTTAGCGGTACGAGAAATAACGTAGGAGCGAACCAAAGGCTGATCGTTTGCGATTGCCTTGTTCTTCTCCTGAAGGCGTGCCGCATTACGCTCTTGCTCAGTAACAACCTCGGGATTTTTCTCCTCTAAGATTTCACTCACGCGATTAACAACCTGCTTAGCAGACTGATTACCTGCACCAATTCCCGCAAACAGGTCATCTACGCTGCGATAATCAAACTGCTCGGTGAGCTGATCAAGCGCCTTAACGGTTCGCGTAGCGCTGATGCCATAGCCACGCTTGCGCAGCTCTTTTGCAAGCTCAGAACGACCGCGCTCGGCATCGTCAGACTTGTTCTCTTGCGAGAAATACTTACGAATCTTTGCACGTGCGGACGGCGTTTTTACCAGCGTCATCCAGTCGCGAGAAGGGCGAGCGTTCTTGTTAGTCAAAATCTCAATGCGGTCACCCATCTGAAGCGTATGCGTCAGCGGGACAACAGATCCGTTAACGCGCGCACCAACACAGTGATTGCCCACCTCGGTGTGAACAGCGTAAGCAAAGTCCAGAGGTGTTGAATTGACACGTAAGCTCATGACCTCGCCCTTTGGCGTGAAGACAAAAATCTCATGCTCAAAGAGGTCTACGCGTAGGTTGTCCAAGAACTCATGAGGATCATCAATATCGTCTTCAACGGCCCAGTCAAGACTGCGTCGAATCCAGTTGATAGTTGAGTCGATAAGCTTATCTTCAGAGGACATCTTGCCCTTTGAATTGCCCTGTTCTTTATACAGCCAGTGAGCTGCAATACCGTACTCAGATGCCTCGTGCATCTCGGCAGTTCTAATCTGAATCTCAATAGGACGACCATCAGGACCAATAACCGTTGTATGCAAGGACTGATAAAGGTTAGCCTTTGGCGTTGCAATGTAGTCCTTAAAACGACCAGGCATTGGATGCCACAATGCGTGGATGGCGCCAAGTGCCGAGTAGCAATCGCCTACGTTCTTGGTGATAACGCGTAGGGCGATAAGATCGTAGATGTTGGAAAACTCCCTGCCCTTGCGGACCATCTTTTGATAGATGGACCACAGGTGCTTAGGACGGCCTGTAATCTGGAAGTCAGTAAGGCCTGCGGCGTTGAGCTCATCAGTCAGAGTTTTCTTAGCGTTGTTAAGGTCATTCTCTCTTTGTGCACGAGAATCAGAAACCATGCGAGCAACACGCTGGTACTCCTCTGGCTCTAGCCAGAAGAAAGACAAGTCTTCAAGCTCCCACTTAACCGAAGAGATACCTAAGCGGTCAGCAAGTGGTGCATACACATCCATGGTTTCTCGCGCCTTGAACAAGCGACGATCTGGTGGAAGTGCTGCCAACGTACGCATGTTATGGAGGCGGTCAGCCAGCTTGATGATAACAACGCGAATGTCTTTTGACATAGCAAGGAACATTTTGCGCAGGTTAAGTGCCTGTTTCTCGTCCATTGAGCTGACCTCAATAGACGTAAGTTTTGTGACGCCATCAACAAGCTCTGCAACTGACTCACCAAAGCGAGAAGAGATTTCGTCGAGCGAGGCAGACGTATCTTCTACGGTATCGTGCATAAGAGCAGCGCAGATGGTGTCTTCATCCATGTGAAGATCGTGCGCAAGAATAAGGGCTACCTCAACTGGGTGGTTGATATAAGGCTCGCCGGAACGACGACGCTGGTCTTTGTGATAGTTAGCAGCAAAGGCATATGCAGCAGCAATCTTTGCCTGAGCTTCCTCAGGTAAATATGTGCGCACGGCTCCCTCAAGCA
>CAUVJF010000089.1:0-2869 GCA_963552125.1 uncultured Atopobium sp. | reverse complement strand
CGAGCAACAACTGCGCCTGCATAGCCAGCTCCAACAACAATAACGTCGTAGTTGTCGGGGTTAAAACCGGCAGGAAGACCATGAGTGATAGACATGTAAACCTCCGTGTGCGCCTAAGTGCGCAGGATTTGTATGTGAAACTTCACTCATTTTAACACGTGACCATAAAGTGAGCCATGCGGGGCGCAAAGCTCTGCCGTTAGGCGTAAAATGTTCAATTGTGTGAAAATGCATTTCTTAGCTTTTTGTGTCTGACTTTCGTACACACTACAAGTTAAGAAGTGCAAGACTCAACGAGGCACAGATATCAAAGTATGATTGGAGCACGACACATGAGCAAGTTTCTTGACCGTATGAAAGAAACCGCTAAGTCCGACGTAAAGACTATTGTCCTTCCAGAGGGCGAGGACCAGCGTACCATCGATGCAGCAAAGAAGATTGTTGCAGAGGGTATTGCAAAGGTCATTATTCTTGGCGATCCTGAGCAAATTGATGTTCCAGGTGCAACGGTAGTAGACCCTGCTACTGACGAGCATCATGAGGCATATGCTCAGAAGTTTGCTGAACTTCGTGCTCGCAAGGGCGTCACCATTGAGGAAGCTCGCAAGCAGATGAATGACGCTACCTACTTTGCAACCATGATGGTTAAGATGGGCGATGCTGACGGCCTGGTTTCTGGTGCTTGCCACTCCACCGCAAACACCTTGAGACCTGCACTGCAGATCATCAAGACCGCTCCTGGTACCAAGCTTGTTTCTGCATTCTTCATCATGAGCACCACTACTGACTTTGGTGAGGACGGCACCCTGCTCTTTGCTGACTGCGGCCTCAACATTGACCCATCTGCAGAGGAGCTCTCCGAGATTGCTCTTGCTTCCGCTGATTCTTGGCGCGCATTTATGAGCGATGAGCCTCGTGTTGCTATGCTCTCCTACTCCACCATGGGCTCTGCTGGCGGCGCAACTGCCGAGAAGGTCCAGGAGGCTACAAAGCTTGCTCACGAGAAGAACGCTGAGCTTGCACTCGACGGCGATCTTCAGCTTGACGCAGCCCTTGTTCCTGAGGTTGGCAAGCTCAAGGCTCCATTCTCTAAGGTAGCAGGAAACGCAAACATCCTGGTCTTCCCTAACCTTGAGGCTGGAAACATTGGCTACAAGCTTGTTCAGCGCTTCAGTGGTGCTGAGGCATACGGTCCAATCCTTCAGGGCATTGCTCGTCCTGTCAACGACCTTTCCCGTGGTTGCTCCGCTGACGACATTGTTGGCGTTGTTGCAATTACTGCTGTTCAGGCTCAGATGGCAGACAATAACTAGTCTTTCTGCACTTCTAACTTGGTATACTAAGCCAGTCTCAAAAGAGGCTGGCTTATTCTTTAGCTGGAGGCATTTATGTCTGAAATTATTTCTATTTCTAGCAACTCTCTTACCGCTTCAATTGACACCATGGGTGCACAGCTCATGAGCTTGCAAAAAGGTGAGTCGGAATACCTCTGGCAAGGAGATGCCAACTGGTGGCCCAGGCGTGCTCCTATTCTCTTCCCCATTGTTGGCGTCCTCAAGGACGGCAAGGCAGATTCTGCAGAAGGTACCGTTTCTCTTGCACGTCATGGCCTTGCTCGCCTCAACCAGTTTGAGGTTGTCGAGAAAAGCGACTCTTCTGTAACGCTCCAGCTAAAGAGTACAGAAGAGACTTGCAAGTCTTATCCGTATGACTTTGAACTTAAACTGATTTTCTCGGTAGATGGCGATACGTTGACACAAACATATGAGGTCACTAATTCGGGAAACGTTGTGCTGCCGTTTACTCTTGGCGCACATCCTGCGTTCAACATTCCTGTACCGGGAGTTGAGGCAGCCTCTTTGGACCAGTATCACCTCTTATTTACGCGCTCCTGGACCAGCTACGGCCCCTCTATTACTGATGAGGGTCTTTGCGATTACACAACTCCACAGAGGCTTATCGTGGACTCTAATACGCTTCCCCTGTCTTGGGAGCTTATTGATCGCGAGAAGACCATCACGCTTGAAGACGTTCCCGATAGACGTATTACACTTGTGGCTAATGCGGAAGCTTCGTCTGAGGCTCATGGCATTCAGATGGATTTTGAAGGCTTTGATTATCTGGGCATTTGGAGTGCCGCTCCTGGTTGTCCATTTGTTGCTCTTGAGCCATGGTGTGGTATTGCCGATACCGTTGATACTGATGGCGTCTTTGAACACAAGCCAGGTATCATGTTCCTTGAACCAGAGCAAAGCATTACTAAAACATTAAGCGTCAAAGTCTTCTAATGCATATCAGAAGAGCTGCTGCTAAAGACCTCAGTGCTGTTGCAGATTTGTACGACATAGGTCGTCAGACTATGTATCAGCAAAATAACACGTTTCAATGGAATGAGAACTATCCTCTTTTAGAAGACGCTGTTGCTGATTATGAAAGATGTGGCCTTTTTGTAGTCACCGAAGATGAAACCTCTGAAGAAATCATTGGCTGTTTTTCGCTTTTAGCGGGACCAGATGATGCATACACCAATATTGCTGAAGGCAGCTGGATAAATGACTTCGATTATGTAGTTATTCATCGAGTAGCTGTTAAATATACAGGTCGCGGAATTGCAACCTACATGTTTAGATGGATTTGTGAGAACTATCCCAATGTACGCGCGGATACTTATAAAGCCAATGTTGCTATGACTACAACACTTACACATGCTGGTTTTGTGTATTGCGGCAAAGTGGTTGGACACGATAAAACACCTCGTGACGCATTTCATTTTGTAGCCTTATAGACAGCAAGAAACGCTTTGAACAAAAAGAGAGCCTGTGAATGAACTGCCTCCCATTTCTTGGACACGAGAAATAGGAGGCAGTTC
>CAUVJF010000088.1:0-2886 GCA_963552125.1 uncultured Atopobium sp. | reverse complement strand
AATCGCGGAGGTCGATTTGAACTATTACATGCGTCACAGACGCTTACCTTCATGCACTACTCTTCTGACGGCACTTCTAGCAGCGGTGCTTGTCATCAATACGTTTTTGTTTGGTGTCTCTCAAGCCCAGGCAGAAACTCTTGAGGAGCTTCAGGCTAAAGTAGAGCAAACAAATTCTGAGTATGATGCTGCTAACCAGCGCGTGACTGAACTGCAAACTCAGATTGCAGAAAATCAAGCACGTATTGCTGAGATTGAGAAACAGCTTCCAGAGCAACGTTCAAGAGCTGCGGAATCTATTAGGGCCATGTATCGTATGCAGCAGGGTTCTATGGGAATCATTGATTTGCTGCTCTCTGCAGATAGCTTCAATGATCTAATTGCTGTTGTTCAGTATCTTGAGATTATCCAAAACAAAAATTCAGATGCCATTAATCACCTGGTTGAACTTAGCAAAGAGCTCGCCGAGACTCAGTCATCTCTCAATGCGCAGATGGCCGAGGCTGAAGAGCAGAAAAAAGCTGCTGAAGATGCTATGAATGCTGCTATTTCTACAAGGCAGGCACTTCAGGCAGAGCTTGCTCAGCAGGCCGCAGCAGAAGTAGCTGCAGCTGAGGCAGCACTGAGAGAAGCAGCTGGTGAGAGCTCATTCACTAACGCTTCTGGTAATCAGACTGAGACAACCACCCCACCTTCTCCTTCAGCTGATAATGTTGACTGGTCAAACGATAAGACCAGCTTTGTAAGCAACTGGGGCGCCCGAATTGATGCATACCTTTCTGGTTCCCCACTTGCAGGTTATGGTTCAACATTTGCTGAGGCTGCATGGGCATACGGCGTTGATCCGCGTTTCTCGCCTGCAATTTCTGCAGTTGAGAGTAGTAAGGGAAGATATAACTTCCTTCCCTACAACGCATGGGGCTGGGGTTCTGTAAGCTGGAGTAGCTGGGAAGAGGCTATTTGGGACCACACTGCAGGTCTCGCTGCTGGCTACGGCGGAAGGCTTTCTGTTGCAGGCGCGGCACGATACAACCCTGCAAACCCAAGCGGTTGGTACTCAGCAGTCCTCACACAGATGGAATACATCTAAGCCTGAGCTGAATCGACAAGAGAAACAATCAACCCCCGCATCACTTTGATGCGGGGGTTTTGTTGTCGGATGCAGAGTAGGCTGTAGGTTATAGTGAGCGTGGAATGGACGGTCTTCTCGCCAGGCAGTAGAGAGCTGCTACCAGCGTCTAAGCGGTGAGGACGACCATCGCGAGGATGAGACCGAAGCCAATCAGGTCCGTGATGCTAAACGTGGTTCCAAGCACCAGCACGGTAGTGATTGTTGCCATGACTGGCTCAATGGTGCCCAGAAGCACGGCTCTGAGCGAACCTGCGTCCTTTACACCCTGCAGGTAGAGGCCGTACGCCAAGAACGTTCCCACCAAAACGCCAATGACTACCAGAAAAACACCAAAGGCGTCCAGATCAGGCATGTGATTCCAGGGCTGATAGAACACGGCGATAAGAACTCCGGAGAACAGGAATGCTAAGCCATTAACGGTAAAGCTTCCCCACTTCTCCATCAGAGGCTTAGGTAAAATTGAGAGAGCTGCCTGGGCAAATGCGCACATAACACCCCAGAAAATTCCTGCAGTAGGTAGGTTAAGCTCGCCAGGATTTCCTCCTGTTACCAAGAGATAGGTACCAATAAGCGCCAAAACAATGCCAAGAATCTCTCGGCGGCGAGGCCAGCGTCTGCCAACCACACATACAAATGCTAAGACACCTAGCATACCCAGTGATTGCATGATAGTGGTAGTTCCAGAATTAGTCGCATTAACTGCGTAAATGTAGGCAACCTGTGAGAAAAGAATAGCAAACAGACTGACTACAAAAATCTTTGCCAGCTCTTTAGGCTGTTTGATGACAGCAAAAAGATTCTTTCTGTCAATGGCAAAGGCAGTGCCTAAAAATAGCCAACAGGCACAGAGCTCGCGAATATCAATCAACCACATAGGATCTACGTGGTATACGTCAAGCAGATATTTTGCACCGGTTCCAAATGCACCCCAAGACGCACCACCAATGAGGACAAAAAGCATTCCTCGGTAGATTTTCTTCTTGTTATCAGGTGTTATTTCAGCATCATCACTGCCAAGAGCTTCAACTTCTTTAATGGCCACCGTACCGTCTACAGTTTTAGGAGTAGCCGCACTATCCTCATGCGAAATAGAATCATTCATCTGGGTATAAATCTTTCATTACAAAATACGGATATAAGCGTGGTTACGTGACTGTCGCGCTAGTATCACAATAACAAAATTTCTTATCGCCCTGCTCTGCGCAGAGTTCACAGTCTCTAAGCGGTTTAGAGTAGCGCTAAGAAGTTCTTGAACGGCATTAGTACTCACGTGAGTTTCCGTAGAGATTGGCAGTTTATGACATCTAAGTATTCACAGATGGACAGCTCGTTTTCTGTTGGCACGCTTCATGCAGAAGACAAGAGCTTTGAGGTGATCTCAGCTGAGTGGGTTAACGAGATTTCTGGCTACGCCTACATCTTTAAGCACGTCCCCACAGGGGGCCGCCTTATGTGGTTTGCCTGCGACGACGATAATCGCTCGTTTGCCATTGCTTTTAAGACACCTCCCGTAGACCACACCGGCGTCTTCCATATCCTGGAGCACTCGGTTCTCTGTGGATCAGATGCATATCCTGTCAAGGAGCCTTTTGTTAGCCTGCTCAAGACCTCTATGCAGACATTCTTGAACGCAATGACCTATCCTGACAAAACGGTATACCCTGTGGCCAGCACCAACGTAGCTGACTTGGAAAACCTAATGAGCGTATACCTAGACGCCGTTCTGCATCCTGCAATCTATAAGCGCAAGCGCA
>CAUVJF010000087.1:0-3108 GCA_963552125.1 uncultured Atopobium sp. | reverse complement strand
CTGCTCAAGCAGTTTTGCGTAAATCTGACGTGCCCAATCGGCATGAGAGATAGTGGTAGAGTCTGTGGTGAGCTGACCATAGACAGCGTTGGCTTTCTTGTCATTTGCCAGACACTGCTCCATGACCGACTGAACTTTGTTGAGCTCAGGTACAAGGCGAGGCGGAAGCACAGCAAGCCCCATAACCTCGATGAGACCAATGTTCTCTTTCTTAATGTGATGGTACTCGGCATGTGGATGGAAGATGCCAAGCGGATGTTTTTCGCTGGTAACATTGCAGCGCAGCGCAAGAAAGACCTCGTAAGTCTCATCTTCAAGCTTGCGAACAACAGGGGTAACCGTGTTGTGGGGCTCGCCGTCAGTTTCCGCATAAACAGAGACAGACTCGTCGGAATAGCCACGCCATGCGGTGATGATAAACTCCGCGGCCTTGAGCGCTTCTTCTCGGCTGGTTGAGGAGAGGCGAAGGACAGAAAGCGGCCATCTGAGAACAGCTCCTGAAACACTTGGGAACTTTTCAAGCTCAAACTCTTCCGCAACTTCTGCTCGCATCATTGGGAACTCGTAACGTCCACCCTGGTAGTGATCGTGCGAGAGGATCGATCCACCCACAATAGGTAAATCGGCATTTGAGCCAATAAAGTAATGGGGGAACCTGTCCACAAAGTCAAAGAGGTTGACAAGCGCCTCGTGATCAATGTGCATAGGAATGTGATCCGAGTTCATGGCAATGCAATGCTCGTTGAAGTACGCATATGGGCTGTACTGGAATCCCCAACGATGCTGGTTAAGCTCAATGGGGATGATGCGCAGATTCTGCCTAGCAGGATGAGCTCCTGCACCAGACGAAGCGCTACGTCCAGAATAACCCTCGTTGTCCAGACAGAGCTGACACGCAGGGTACTTCTCATCAGAAGTGTTTTGTGCCGTTTTTGCTGCGGCAATCTCACGAGGATCTTTCTCGGGCTTGGAGAGATTAATGGTGATTTCAAGGTCTCCCCAGGTAGTTGGTGTAGTCCACGTGATATTTCTTGCAATGGCGCTTCTTCTCACATAGCCTGCATCGCAGCAAAGAGCGTAGAACCAGTCAGTTGCAGCACGAGGACCCTTGGCAGCATAGAGCTCATCAAAATGATGCGCAACCTCGGAAGGCTTTGGCAACAGCAGACCCATGACACGCATGGCAAATGAGTCTTCACCGCTTTGGGTGTTCTCAGCTAGACCGTGAGAAACGGCCAGGCGGGCAAGCTCAGCGAGCGTCTGATCAAGATCAAATGACGCCAGGTCAATCTTCTCCCAAGACTTAACGGGAGCTGGACCTTCGTACGAAAGCATGTCTAACAGCGCGTTATAACACCAGGTCAGATCATCGGTTTGAATGAGACCACGCTCACAGGCATACGCAACAAGCTGCTGAATGCAAAGAGCGCTTTCATTGTCTGCTACAGCCATTGTGCACAAGCTCCCTGGTCAGAGATGGCGTAGTGACGGCAAGCACCCTCGCCGAACCACTGGTTCATCTGTGCAATGAAGGTCTCGACAAGGGCGAGAGGAACAAAGCACTGGATAGAACCGCCAAAACCGCCACCGTGAATGCGAACGGCGCCAGTACCTTTTAAGATGCTCTCAGCCAAGCCAAGAGCAAGCATAGCTGGCTGATATGAGCCAGAAGTAGAAACATTCTGCAGATACATGCCAGAGCTTGCACCAGAAGCATTGGTGAGCGCAATAAAGGACTCAATATCGGAGTTCTGGAGATCAGCCCAACGCTTGTCAACCAGGTCATTCTCGTACCAGTAGTGGATAGCACGAAGAAGTGCGCGATCTCCAAGATCTTCTCGCAATTCAGTAACGCGAGCTTGGAAGTCTTCAACGGGAACCTCAGAGAGGCGAGTCTTACCAAAAGCTGCTGCAACTTTCTGCATCTCTACGGGGACCGCCGCGTATTCATCAGTGAAGGCAACGTGGTCGCAGCCAACATCAACAAGGCAGAGAGCGTAGCCGTAATCCTCAAAGTTAAGGTCTAGCTTTTCCGCCTTGGGCTCTGCGGAATCTTCAAAGTTCATAAAGGCAAGGCCACCAAGGCAAACAGCAAGCTGATCCATAAGACCACAAGGCTTGCCAAAGTAAACGTTTTCTGTGTTCTGGCTCATCTGAGCAAGCTTAACGGCGGAAATTTCACTGCCGCCTTTCCAAAGCGCTTCCATTGCGCGACCTGCTGCAGCTTCGAACGCAGCAGAGGAGGAAAGTCCACCGCCACCGGGAACATCACTCACTACTGCCATGTCAAAACCAGATGGCTCAAAACCAAGTTTTACCAGGTTTGCTGCCATGCCGCGAACAATGGCCTTAGTGGTAAGGAATTCATCCTCTGAAGGCTCAAGGTTTGTATAGTCCACCTCAAAGGGGTCATAGCCTACGCTGGCTACACGAATAACGCCTAGGCTATTAGGAGCACAAATAGCGTTAATAGCAACATCAAGAGCGCCTGCAATGACATGACCGCCCTCGTGGTCAGTATGGTTACCTGCAATCTCAGAACGACCAGGAGCATGTACTGCAAGATAGCGATCAGCTTTTCCGAACATCTGCTCAAAGTGGTCTTTTGCACAGTTAAGCTGTGCAAGTGTCTTTTTATCAAGCGAATGAGCCATGGTGTTCCTTTCCTTGTGATGCTTGTGAAGCTACGTGAACCTTAAAAGAATCGATATACAATCTGTGAGCTGTATGGCTGATCAGGCGTGCAAACTGGCTGAGGCCACTCTGCATGATGAGCACAATCTGGATAAAACTCACTCTCAAATGCAAAACCTGCCAGCGGTTTATAACTTGCTCCATCTTTTGCGCGAGCCTCATCAATCCAGTTGCCAGTGTAAAGGTGAGCTCCTGGAGCAGTTATTTGAATCTCAAGAGAGCGCCCACTCTCTGACGTGGCGAGAAGGGCGGGACGAAGCTGACCATCTGCATAGTTGTTAATGGCAAAGCAGTGGTCATAGCCACGAGCAATTTTGAGCTGCTCGTTGTCTATTTCAATATCCTTGCCAATTGCCTTTGGTGTGCGGAAATCAAAAGGAGTTCCTGCAACAGAGTCAATAGTTCCCGCAGAAA
>CAUVJF010000086.1:0-3113 GCA_963552125.1 uncultured Atopobium sp. | reverse complement strand
TGGTTCAGAAGCCCGACATTGCTGGCATGATTAAGCAGGATGACGCGTTTGTCACACTGGAGTCTCTGGAAACTATTGAGCAGGGACTTTGCGTTAAAGATCCCGAGAATAACGTTGATAAAGCGGCAATTAAGCGCCTGAACTTGGATTTTGATAACTGCATTTTGTGGCACGGCATGGAGGCTCGCACCAAGAGTGGAAAGAGCTTGGGCTACGTGAGCGGCGCCGAGTTTGACCAGTTCACGGGCGTGGTTTCGGCATTCCTTGTGGGCGACGGCGCCGGATCAGAGGCACTGGTGGGCTCCTTTGCCATCAAGCCAGAGTGGCTGCTAGGCTACTCCAACGGCGCCATGGTCCTCTCAGACGAGGCGGCAGACGCCCAGCTCACCGGCGGTCTTGCGGCAAAGGCGGGCGAGGGTTATGCCGCGGCAGCCGCTAAAGCTTCCGAGGCCACGGCTAAGGCTGGCAAAGCTGTTGCGGAAGCTACCGAGAAAGGCGCGTTTGCCCTGGGTAAGACGTTGGCCAAGGCAAAGCGTGCTATCGAAGATGCTACCGAGCCTGACGCAGAAGACGATTCCGAGCGACCAGCGCCGGTTGCTGCAGAGGATGTTCGCCTCGAGAAGCCATCTGCGGAGGAGCAGGCCGCCGCAGACAAATCCGCTGCTAGTAAGCCTGCTGCTAAGCCTGCAAGCAAATCATCTACACAGGCCACCGCTAACAAGGCAGCTAAGAGTTTTGGCATGCAGCTTGGTCGCATGGGCAAGATGTTCTCTGGCTTCAAGGACGAGTTCGACAAGGCAAGCAAGTAATAAACTGCTGTTAAACGCATAAAAAATAGGGCGAGAAGACCGATCTTCTCGCCCTTTTTGTGTTGCAGTTGCGTGACGTTTGCTACAAGCCCATGGCCTGCAGAATGAACATCACAATGGTCAGGATAATAACGGTGACGATGGTAAACCAGGTCAGCGCGTTCCAAATGCGGCCGTTGGCGTACTTGCCCATGATGTGTTTGTCGGCCGCGATGATAACCATAAAGATGAGCAGAATCGGCAACAGAATACCGTTGATGACCTGGGCGGCCATCATGATGCCAAAGAGGCTCATGCCTGGAATCAGAACAACCAGCGCAGAAATGACCAGGACGGTAGTAATAATGCCGTGGTAGACGGGGGCTTCCTGCCAGCTACGGTCGGCTCCGCGCTCCCAACCAAATGCCTCGCAGATGGCGCTTGCGGTAATGCCTGGTAGAACACATGCTGCCAGGAAGGATGCACCAACCATGCCCAGCGCAAAGAGCGTACTTGCATACTGACCAGCAAGTGGCTCAAGGGCACGAGCAGCGTCGGCAGCGGAGTCAACAGAGATTCCGCGAGGGAAGAGAACGGCGCCGGTGGTCAGCATGATGAACCAGGTAATGACCTCGGCCAGGATTGCGCCGGCAACATTGTCTGCACGCTGTGCGGGAATGTCGCTGGTATCAAGGTTCTTCTCGACAACATTTGATGCAACCAAGAAGATCATGTACGGGCTGATGGTGGTACCAATGTTTGCGACCAGCAGAGAAATGTAGGCCGGATCGGCAGAAGGCTGCGGAATGATGGTGACGCGCAGGGCCTCGCCCCAGTCAGGCTGAGCCAGCACGCCGGCCACCACGTACGTGACAAAAATGCAGCTAATTGCCAGCAGAATCTTTTCGATACGGCGGTACGATCCGCCAACAGTTAAGAGCCACACCATTAGCGCGCTGATAGGCACCGAGACGTACGTCGGGATGCCAAAGAGCTCCATACTGGACGCAATACCTGCGAATTCAGAGAAGGTAACAGCAATGTTAGAGAGCAGCAACGCACCCATCGCCAGCGTGGACAGACGGATACCAAAGCGCTCGCGCACCAGCGATGCAATGCCTTTACCGGTAACGCAACCCATTCGAGCTGCGGTTTCTTGAACAACAATCAGCAGGAAGCACATAAGCGGCACAGTCCACAGCTGCGAGTAGCCAAACGTAGCGCCCGCGCTGGAGTAGGTTGCAATGCCGCCGGCGTCGTTACCAGCAAATGCGGCGAGAAGACCGGGGCCCATTGCCATCAAGATGTACTTGAGACTGTTTTTGTTGACCGGAGCCTTCTCTTTAGACGTACGTTTGCCCTGCTCGACAACGATTCCGTCGCCCGCAGAAAGCTGGCCGACGGCGTCCTGGCCAGCCGCGTCCAGCTCTGCAGCAACGTCCTGCTCTGCAGCAGCGTCCTGCTCTACAACCGTGCTCTTTACCTGTGCGTTCTCTTGCGCCATTTACATCACACTCACAAGCGAGAGAGCGTAAGAGAGGACGAAGAATGTCACCACCGAAAGGCTCATGGAAATCAGGGTAAGCGTGAGACCTGAAGTTTCCTGGTTTTTCTCCTCATGATGGCGAAGTACAGCCAAGAAAATTGGGGTTAGCAGGAAGGAAATAAGCGTAGAGCCAGCTGCTGCGCCAAAGATCTGAATAATGGTCTGGTCAAAGAGCGCGGCGTAGAATACGCCTGCATTTGGATCGTACGGGTGGAACAGAGCCTCTAGCAGGGCATGGGCTGCGGCACCAAGGATGCAAATGAGTCCGCTGACCAGAAGACCCAGTAGAAGCGAGCGGAAGGCAAAGCCTAAGATAGAAGGAGATTTCTCGCTGCCAGGATCGTCTGTGAGGAAGAAGTTTGTCACGTAGTTGACGGTATTCTCGCTCAAGTTCAGTGAGATTGGCATGGTAATAGTGCAAAGAGCTGCGAAAATACCCATGGTTGGATTAGATGTTGCAGACGTTCCTACAAAGGCAGCAATCACAACGGAGGCAACCCAGAACAAAAGCCAGAGGTTGCGGTGGAGGAACCAAATAATGTTGCGGCCACGGTCGCCAGAGTCGGAATCGCTCCTGCCGCCACCAACAATCTGCAGGTCCTCGGCGTGCTCTTCTTCAAGAACGTCAAGGGCGTCGTCGACGGTGACAATACCCAGCAGGCGGTTGTCGTCAGAAACAACAGGCATAGCCAGCAGGTTGTATTTTGCAATGTTACGAGCAACATCCTCCTGGTCGTCCTCTGGTGAGGCGGTGACCAGGTTCTTATTAGCAATCTCCT
>CAUVJF010000085.1:0-3160 GCA_963552125.1 uncultured Atopobium sp. | reverse complement strand
TGTTCAGGCACTGAGCAAGGACTCGTCCGCCAATCTGAGCGCCGTAACCCAGGACGTTCTCGCCGTTGCCCTCGATGACCACGGAAACTACAAGTGTTGGGTGATCGTACGGCGCAAAGCCGATAAAGAACGAATTGAAGTTGCCGTTCTCAACATCAGCAGTACCCGTTTTACCTGCAATCTTTACGCCCTGAACGCGTGCCCCCATGCCGGTGCCTGACTCGACAACGCCAAGCATTGCCTCTCTGACCTGGGCAGCAGTATCTGCAGAAACTGCTTGGCCAAGAGACTTAGGCGACGTTGTAGAAACAACAGCCCCCTCAGGCGAGAGAACGCGATCAACAATGTAAGGATTCATGACTACTCCGTCGTTTGCAATTGCTGCCGCAACAACAGCGTTTTGCATGACAGTTGTCTGAGGACCTGCAGGACTTGCGTGTTCACCAACAGGAAGGCCGCAGGATGCCCAACCAGGCTCCCAAGTGGTCATTTCAGCAGGATTTGGCATCAGCGATGGTGTGGTGGAGAAGTCCTGTCCAAGTGCAGTGCCGTAACCAAAGGCGCGGGCATAGCTGACTAGATTGTCAGCGCCAAGAGCAACACCAAGCTGCGCCAAAGCCGTATTGGAAGAGCGAGCAAATGCCTCACGTAGAGGAATGGTACCCATGTCCTCATTGGCGGAGTTGTGAATAGTACCGCCACCAAGCTCCATAGTGCCTGGAGCTGAGTAGGTGGTGTCCAGCGTGGTGGTATGTGTATCAATTCCCGCTGCAAGAGTCACGGTCTTGAACGAGGAACCAGGAGAGTAAAGCGCTTGAGTTGCTCTGTCAACCAGCTGGCTTCCGGTACCAGATTCAATAACGGTTCCCAGTTCAGCATGGGTGTACGAAGGGGTCGAAGCCTTTGCAAGGATCGCGCCTGTAGTTGGATCCATAACAACAATAGAGCCTGTGTGGCCTTGAAGCGCAGCCTCTGCTACAGCCTGCATCTGAGAGTTGATAGTCAAAACAACGCTTGAGCCAGCGGTATTAATGCCGGCCATCGAGTAGAGAGCACTTCTCCAGTCGGAGTGATCTGCGTGACCAGTGAGCGTTTCGTTCATGGAAGACTCAATACCTGAGGTGCCGTACTGAGTAGAAATGTAGCCAACGGTGTGAGCGGCCATACCATCGTGCGGATAGTTGCGCACGTAGGTGCCGTCATCCTGCTTGACGCTTTCTGCCAACGTTACGCCATCGGAGGTCATAATGGCGCCGCGTTGAACGTAGGCGCTCTTAGCGATGGTGTGGTTGTTAGTAGGAAGCGCTTGAATTCTCGACGCATCAATAACCATCAGGAAGGTCAAGTTGCCGAGAAGAACCGTGAAGAAGAGGGTAAATACGGTAACCAAATTGGTGAGGCGTTTTCCGAGAGCAACACGGCCCAGAACGCCAGATTCCTCAGATTGCAAGCCAAAACCACCGCGAATGTGATTGCCATGCAGAACAGAAGAGGCATGGGCGCCGCCAGAAGAAACAGCAAGCCTCTGAGAATCAAGTACCTTCTTGCTTGGCTCAAGCTCAGTCTCACGACCCGTACCCTCGTCACCTGCTCTGAGTAGAAGCGCAACAATGATAAAGCTGGAAAGAAGTGAACTACCACCCTGACTCATGAAGGGCAGAGTAACGCCGGTAAGAGGCATAAGCTTAGTGACACCCGCAACAATAAGGAAGGTCTGAAACGCCAGAACACTGGTCAGACCTGCTGCGGCAAAGGCAGAAGCATCAGACTTTGCACGAGCGGCTGTTGCAAGGCCACGTACTGTGAGCAGCAGGAACAGCGTAATAATTGCAGCTCCACCAAAAAGACCCAGCTCCTCAGCAATAGCCGAGAAAATGAAGTCAGACTCAACAACAGGGATGAGTGTGGGCATGCCCTTGTCAATACCGGTGCCGGTCAAGCCACCGTCAGCAATGGAGTAAAGAGATTGGACAATCTGGTAACCATCGCCAGATGGATCTTTAAACGGATCAAGCCAAATGTTGACTCGGGTTTGAACGTGAGTGAAGAAGTGGTAAAGCACCACACCACCAATAGCAAGCAGGGCAACACTGACAAAAACATAACTTGCGCGACCTGTTGCGACATAGAGCATGATGACAAAAAACACAAAGAAGAGCAGTGCGCTACCAAGATCGCGCTCGAAGATAACAACAATCAGACTGATGCCCCACATGACAAACAGTGGCAAAAGCATCTTGAAACGAGGAATGCGGAAAGGTCCTACAGAACGCATGGAGACTGACAGGGCTTCTCGATTAAGTGCCAGATAAAACGCCAGAAAAAGCGTGATAGCTATCTTTGCAATCTCGCCAGGCTGGAAGGTAAAAGCACCAAAAGAAATCCAGAGCTTTGCGCCGTATCGATCTTGACCAATAACAATTGGTAAAAGCAACAGTGCAACACCGAGAATACCAATAGAGTATTTGTAGCGCGCGAGTGCATCCAGATTTCTTATGACGGCAAGCACCACAACCATGGCTACAACAGAGATGAAGAGCCAAATGGTCTGGTTGACCGCAAGGTTTGGCGCAAGCCTGGTGACCATAGTAATGCCAATTCCCGAAAGTACAAAGACAATAGGAAGAATGGCAGGGTCAGCTGCTGGAGCTAAGAATCTAATAGCAATGTGAGCAATAGTAAATGCTGCAAAGAGGCCAATAGGAACGGCCATAGTCTCAATGGTGAGCGTTGAGCGAGCAGTAACCATATACATGGCGTACAGCAAAAATACAGGAATTGCGCCTACGAACAGCAAAAAGAGCTCAGTATTGCGCCTCAGTCCACCTGTTTTTTCCATTCCTACTCACCTCCCGAACTTGTTGTTGAAGTTGTTGTTTCCGTTGTTGGTGTTCCGCCAGATTGAACATCTTCCTTCTTTTTGACTGCTTTAGTGTTGGCGTCATCAATTTGCTTGCGGTAATTCTCAACAGTGCTATGAGCTTCGTCCTCGTTTTTGACACGAATTCCTTCGGCCAGTGAGTCTTGAACTGCGTCGGGTAAATCCTTTACTTCAATCGACGTAGTTTCAACAAGAGACGACATGTTGAAGCCAGCAATAGTAGTTGGTATACCTCGATAGACGCCTACGGTAGTTCCGTTGATACCCAGATACCACTCG
>CAUVJF010000084.1:0-3211 GCA_963552125.1 uncultured Atopobium sp. | reverse complement strand
CAATACCAAAGAGCACGCGACCAAGACCTCTTGTCTTTGATTCCTCAACCTGTGCCATAACTTTCTTAGCAATAGTATGACCTACGGGAATGCTATCGCCAGAAAGGTGATCTGCGGTATCAGTATCGTACACACGACCTGTAGGCATACAGGCCAGCATCTCTTCAGTAAGCTTATCGTAGAAGTCAGCAACGTCAGAGAGGACGCCCTCTTCTACCATGCGGTTAATAAGCTCGTCACCAAGGCCGTCGATGTCCATGGCCTTACGGCTACCCCAGTGAATCAGACGCTCAACTGCCTGAGCGGGGCAATCAATAGAGACGCAGCGGAAGGCCACCTCTCCCTCTTCCTGAATAACAGGGCTACCACAGCTTGGGCAGACACGAGGCATCTGGAACTCAACAGCATTTGCAGGTCGAAGATTCAAAACTGGTCCTACAACCTCTGGAATAACGTCTCCTGCTTTGTGGACAATGATGGTATCGCCCTCGCGCACGTTTTTACGACGAATCTCGTCAAGGTTATGTAGGGTTGCACGCGCAATGGTAGAACCCGCAACAGTAACGGGATCAAACTCAGCAACGGGTGTGAGCACACCTGTGCGACCAACCTGAATGCGAATTTCTCGCAAAATGGTCTGTTTTTCCTCTGGTGGGAACTTAAACGCAATAGCCCATCGAGGAGCGCGAGAAGTAAATCCAAGAGCTTCTTGGCTCGCAAATGAGTCAACCTTTACAACCACGCCATCAATGTCGTAGTTAAGATCTCCTCGCTGCTCAAGCGCTTGCGCACAGAAATCGTGGACCTCCTGAGCGCTCAGGCAACGACGGGCATGAGGATTAACATTAAAGCCGCAGCTACGAAGCCAGTTTAAGAACTCCCACTGACTGTGAACATCAAGAGGACCCTCGTCGGCCACTGCGTAGATAAAGGTCTCAAGATCTCGATGAGCGGTAATCTTTGGGTCCTTCTGGCGCAAAGATCCAGCAGCTGCATTTCTTGGGTTAGCAAAAGGCTGTTTACCAGCAGCATCTGCATCCTCATTCAAGCGAATGAAGGAATGCTTTGGCATATAAACCTCACCGCGCACCTCAATGCTCTGGTTAAGACCCCTATTTTCAACCTGCTCAAGACCTGCAAGTGCAAGCTCTCGTGGTACGTCAGAGATAGTCAAAACGTTTGCCGTAACGTTTTCTCCTGTGCTTCCGTCACCTCGTGTAGCAGCGCGAACAAACTGTCCGTCACGATACGTAAGCGCAACACCTAAGCCGTCAATCTTAAGCTCACAGGTATATGCCACTGGGTTTGTAGGTGATGCACCAAGAGCCTCATCTGTCCTGGAAAGCCATGCATCCAGCTCCTCTAAGTTCATGGCGTCGTCCATGGAATACATGCGCGCGGCATGCTGGACAGGCTCAAACTGCTCAGAAACGTAACCACCTACGCGCTGGGTATAGCTATCCTCAGTTACAAGCTCTGGATATGCTGCCTCAAGCTGCTGAAGCTCAATAAGAAGGCGGTCAAACTCAGCGTCAGTAAGCTCTGGATTATCAAGGGCATAGTAGGCGTATGCCGCATGGTTCAAGATTCTATTGAGCTCTGCCGCACGAGCGACATCTTTTGGCGAAAGTGCTGCCATTACAACTCCAAACATAAAAACGTAGGTGCAAGAAATCTTGCACCTACCAGGTATTTATTTGCGTCCTCTTAAGGTTCTACCAAGGGCCTTAAGGGCTTCTCGCCTTGCGCTACCATATGGTGCAAGAGGGTCAATAATCTTGCGCAGAGGACTTGCATCTGAAAGTGCACGCTCATGGAACTCCGTAACGTCTGCATCATTTCTGGCGCCTGGCACCATGTCCTGAATAATGACCTCATAGAACGGGGTATTACGCGCGTACTTCCAGAAATAGGAAGCCATGTCGCAGCTGGCGTTCTGCCAAGGTTTAATGGCGCCAGCAAAGTGAACAACTTTAGGTGCGCGACGTGCTGCCTGATAGTCATCAAAAACGCTGTTTGGTGCCAATGGATAGAGTTTCTCAGCACGACCAAAGATGTTATGGGTCACATTCCAATCTGCTGGAAGATAGACTACTCGACCCTGACATTCGCTATTCAGAATATCTTGGTCGTTGTAGATGAAGATTGGGTTGGATGCAATACGTAACCACTCTGGAACAGTGTGATAACGGCGCAGCTCAGCAGTATTGAAGACCATAACTCCTGCCTGGAAGTAGGCATAAGGATTCTTAAGATTGAGCACGTCAAGGCTATACTTCATGCGGTCTCCGCCACGAATGTTAAGGTTTGCCAGATAGTCAATATCAAGCGTTGCCGCAATCAGGTTGTCACCCATCTTTACATCAAAAAGTTCAGCAACATTACCATTAACTACAAGATCGGAGTCAAGATAGACGACCTTATCGTATGCAGAAAGAATGTCCTGAGCCAAGAAACGGAAATACGTTTCAACACTAATGTGAGCGTTATTAGTATCTAGCTTATAGTCCTTAACCATGCGCCATACGTTATAGAACGTAATACGAGCGTTCTTATAACGCGAGAAGTGCTGTTTAACCAGATCTTGTTTAGAACCACCAATATTGGTATTGAGAACTACCACGTCGTAATAACGACTTGGATCTGCGTTTTCAAGCATAGAACCAATAGCGCAGGTAAGAATTGGAGCATAGTTGTTATCTGCTGCAAAGACAACAGGAACAACGTCTTGACGAGCAATCTCGGTCTTCTCCTCAAACAGAGGAGTGAACTTCTGGCGAGGCTCTGGATTAGTAAAGTGGATGCACTGAAGCTCTTTTACCTTCCAGTCTTTACCTTCGGTGCGTAGCATGTGCATACGCCAAATGTTAAAGAGGCGTTCAGTTAGGTGACCAGGGGTTCTGAGCGCTTCCTTGCTATAGGTAGACATATCAGTGCGCGCAGTCCACTCATCAACAAGCGGGAACACCCATGCAGCATAGCGGTCAAAAATCTCTTTGCGCATGATATACATATTGCAGAAGCACTGATGATGACCATTAAGGAAATCGTGAACATCTTCAGCATACTCTGGATGGCGCTCAACAATGAGAGCTGCCATAGTGTCCATATCCTTAGGATGGAGCAGAGGTGCAGCATAATACTGTTCAAGAGGTGTATTGGCGCTTCCGGGGAATTTACGGATATCCTTTACACCCGTAGTAATAAGGTC
>CAUVJF010000083.1:0-3336 GCA_963552125.1 uncultured Atopobium sp. | reverse complement strand
GGTTGAGCAGAGCTATTAGTTAGCTCAATTTTGGCGCCCTTCAGACTTGGCATTTCTTCTGCCTCAGAATAACCATCGGGTGAACTTAGGGAAGTGTGTCCAATTTTCTTAACTTTAAGATTTCCTCTTATTACCTCGTCTTTGAAGGTAAAGGAGTGCTCAGACGAGGAATTCTCTTTTCCGCTAGAAAGATTTGTCCAGATAAGATTGCCGTTTTGGTTTGATAGCTTCCAGGTTTGAAGTGAATGTTCTGGAAGTTTATAGCCTTCAGGTGCTTGAATTTCTTCGATTTGGTAATACCCCAGAGGAAGCCAGGGTTTCTCGCCAAGAGTAAAGAGGTCATCTCCAGAAACCTTATGGTCTGCATCAAAAGAAACAAAACCGTGAGCATCTGTCGAGAAAACCCATGTTCTTAGTGTTGTTTCAGCAGAGCCGCTATAGGTCACTTTAAAAAGTGCACCCTGTAGCGTTGCGTTTCCTTGGGGAGAAGCGCTTTGCTGCTCAGAACGAGCGTCTTCATCGAGGCTAGTGTTGTGGTCAAAGTCTTGTTTTGAAATGCGTAGATCAAACTCTCCAATAGGAGTATCGGTAACCGTGAGAGTGCTCTCTTCCTGGTTTGTTATTTTTACAGCATGAACCGATTGATCAAGAAGAAAGCCCTTTGGAGCAGTGGTTTCTTTTACATATGCCGTTCCAACAGGAAGATTGTCGAGCGCTGCAGACCCAGATTTATCAAGGGTGAGACTACCAAGAAGATTGGTGCAACTCTCGTCGGAATATACTCCGTAGACAGCGCCTTCTAGGGTGTAGTGCTCGTTATTGGAGGTGACATCAGGCAATAAGGAACTTTTGGTAATTTTGAGTGAGCCAGATTGCTGTCCAAAGAAAAACAGAACCTGTTTGTCTCCTGTGGGTACAAAGAGCTTGGCAACTCCGTTTTCTGGACTGCCGCCGTTGGTTTGAGCATAGTTCATGGCATCGGAATAGAACTGCTTAATAGGCCGATGAAGTTCTGTCTGAGGAACACTTACCGCAAGTGCATGGGCTTCACCACGCATAACAGCCCACAGTGTAAACTGCGTGATGGCTCGTGCCTTCCATCCTGTATATCCATACACATCCTTTTCTTGGGATGCAGTAGCTCCGTGATAGATGATGTAATCAATAGCTCGAAGCTGTTCATTTGTATACGTTCCACCGCGAGCGCCGTTGGCTGAGGTGAGCTTTGTATAAGATTGCGGGTCAACCACACTTCCCGTTGCTCCTGGCCATGCACCATAGTGGTTAAATTCATCTCCACAGTAAAGATAGGTACCATCGCTAGCAGTCCACATGGGAATTTGCTGTCCACCAGGAAAATCTTCTCTTTGTGCAACGGTAAATGAGGGTTCTTGTGCAAAAGCAAGCCTATGAGCAGGCTTTAGGAAAAAATGGCTGAGGAGAAGGGCTCCAAGTAACAGAGGGATAAACCAGAAGTGAAAGACAGAAGAAGGAGTTTGTCTTCGTGTAGCTGTTTCCTTCTTAGGTTTTGAGGATTTTGTGATAAACATGCGTGCCTCCAAACTGAAAAATCAGAGGTAGATTGCGTATATAGAGATAATTGGTAATGCATAAATGTGAGCTTTTGTTGCAACATATAGACAATTAGTGTTAACGTATTCAGTAATCAGTAACACTTACTAATTAATGAGGTTATCGTGCGTTACAGCAAGCAACGTGAGGCAATTCGTACTTATATGGAAGGTCGCCATGACCATCCAACAGCAGATAGTGTGTATGCAGCAGTAAGAGAGGAGTTACCAAACATCTCTCTTGGAACTGTTTACCGTAACCTTATGCAGCTTGTTGACGCAGGCGAGCTCCAGGTTGTTAATACCGGCGATAATATCTCTCGTTTTGATCCGACAACAACCGAGCATGCACACTTCCAGTGTCATGAGTGTGGCCGTGTCTTTGATGTCGACGGACCAGTTCTAAGGGACCTTACCAGCCTCACCAAGGATTCTTGCGGCGAGGTTGACTCTTACGCTCTGTGCTTTACGGGTATTTGTAACGAGTGCCTAGCTAAGAACCCAGCGCTCCATCACAGCGTTAACTAATGTGTTGCAACAAAACAGCTTTCTTTAGGGCCGGTGCTTCACCGGTCTTTTTCTTTATGGAGGGGCCTCAGGTTTGCGAGAAAACCTGTCTGCTAGACGTGCCCGCAGACCCGCATGTCCTACAGAAGGGAAGCTGCTTGGCATGACGGGGTCTCCGCCAAGCAACTTTGCCCGAGGAAGGCGGAGTTGTCGGGTGGAGAGCAGGCGCCTATAAGAGGTGGGATAGTGGTGTGCGGGGGTTTCTCGCCAGAAGTACTTTTGCATAGCGCTCCTTTCGTTGGAGAGCATGCTAAAGAGTGACTTTGTGCCTATTCTGACCAGCGCCTGTCCAGTTTCTGACGGAGAAAATTTGTGTGGGTGCATATTTGTTGTATATGCGCAGCTAGGCAGAAAGCAACTCATCAAACTTTTATCTAGTTGCTAAGCAAGCAATCAAAAGGCAAAAAATACTGTGATAAAATCTACACAATTGCGGGTATCGCCAAGTGGTAAGGCAATGGCTTCCCAAGCCATCATCCGCGGGTTCGAATCCCGTTGCCCGCTCCAAAGACATACAAGAGCCCTTCGGGGCTCTTTTTATGGACAAGATCGAAATTTGGCGTTGTGAAGAAGGTTGTTCGGGTAGAAGTTGAGCGGAAATATTTTGGATATATCTTTGATAGAGCGTGCTTAATTACTCGAATTACGCGGATTGATGGTTGAAGGGAACAACATGGCACAAATTCCTATGACAGATCAAGAGGTAAAGATTGCTCTTGATGCGCTGTCAGATCAGATTGATAAATACGCTGAGCTTCTTGTGAAGAAGGGATGCGCAATTTCTGAGGGAAGTCAGCTGGTAATTAATGCTTCGATTGAGATTGCTGATTTTGCCCGTAGGGTTCAGCGAGCAGCTTATGCGGCTGGCGCAGAATTTGTCACAGTTATTTGGGGCGATCAAGAATCCTCAAGAATTATGTACGAAAACGTTGACCTAGCGCGTCTCTCTAAGACACCAAGCTGGAAGATTGAGCAGCTTAACTCCCTTGCAGAGCAGGGTGCAGCATTTTTGTTCCTCTCGTCTGATGATCCAAATGGTCTAAAGGGAATTGATCCAGAAAAGCCAGCTGCTGTTTCTCGCGCAAGAAACCTAGAGTGCGACGTCTTTAGAAACGGCATGGACTTTGGAAAAAACGTTTGGTGTATTGCTGGTGTTCCTGCAGCTGAATGGGCAAAGGTAATTTTCCCAGAGCTTTCT
>CAUVJF010000082.1:0-3461 GCA_963552125.1 uncultured Atopobium sp. | reverse complement strand
CTGCATAGTCTCGTTCAAAGTTTTTAAAAAGGAGCGAAAGGGGCACAATTGACAAGGCTGGTGCGATGAGCATAGAGAGAGCAAGCCGGATATCAATTGAGCACACGATTGCAAAACACAGGATGAGAAGAAGCACATTGCTGGTAAATTCCGGGATAACGTGGGCAATGGGCATCTCCATTTGCTCGATGTCATCAATAATTGTTTTCTTGAGTGCTCCGGAGGGCGCTGATTGAACATCGCCTAGAGAACATGAGGCTAGGTGCTCGCATGCAGCGTTTCGCAGGTTTTCAAGCGTGTGGTAGGCAACGCTGTGCGATGTTGACGTTGAGGCTAGATAGCCTACCGCCTGAACTGCCACTCCGAGAAGGGCAATGAGAGCCCAGTATCCAACTTCACTGAAAGTAAGGGTGCTTGCTATTGAGAGCGCAATCAACTTGTAGGCGGCAAAAAAAGGAACAATGCCTCCGGCAACACCTACCACAGCACATAACAGCGAGGCTCCGAGTTTTAGGCGCTGTCCGCGTGTAAATAAAGCAAGCTGTTGTATCCAACTGCTCTTTTTCTTTTTGCTAGAGTCCATGGGTCCTCCCAAACGACGAGTATGAGCAAATTGTATTCACGGCTCGTAGAATGAGAAAAGCCCGATTGTCGCGGTACGCTCCAAGCGTATCGAAGCGTATCGAAACGTATTGAAGCGCGCCTATCTTTCTAGACCAGCGTTTTCGCGGTAATCTGCAGGTGACATGCCAACAATGCTGCGGAACGTGAAAGCAAATTTTGAGGCGTTCGTATACCCAACTTCAAACGCAACTTCTCCAATAGGTTTGGAGGTTGTTCGGAGGAGCGTGGCAGCTTGTGCCATACGGTAGCGCGTGAGGTATGCGTGCACGCTGGTGCCATAGACTTCCTTAAAGCATCGCTGCATGCTGGCATAGGGGAATTCAAACTCTTGAGAAAGCTCTTTGAGTGTCTTGCGAGAAGAGAGATCGGAGGTTAAGGCCCGTTCTATATCCTTTATCTTGTCAACCTTGGCGCGCGTGAGACCGTACTGTCCAATGCGTCCGCCTTCAGGAATACTGCTCCCAAGAAATAACAGGAGCTCCATAACCTTGAGTTTTAGGTAGGCGTCCCTAAAGCAATCTTGAGCGCTGTACATTTCGCAGAAAATATGCTCAATGGACGCTCCACCGCGAAGCACACTTGGTTTGTCGCCTGAACAGAACTTCTCGTAAAGTAGTTCAACTTTTACCGGAAATCCCTCGGGAAAAACAGATTGCAGCGATTTGTCTGCCGTGTCTAGGTCAAGGCAGACGGTGACACCTCGGTAGTGCCCAAAGGGGAATCGGAAGAGGCTTTCATGTCTTGAGTGGTCATCGATGCCTAAATCACCTGTGTCCAAGTATAGGCACGAGCTGGTTCCGGACTCCCACTCAATTCTTCCTTCGCGACAGTAGTTTAGACAGAGCATGCGTGATCCTGGGATGAGTGTAAAGCCCGACTCCAAGTTCCACACGTTTGTGAAGTCGTTGAACATGAGGGTGATTCCGGGCATGACATCGTGCATTGTCATGATGCCCTGACCATCAGTTCCCTCTGCCCGCCAGACGGAACTTCTCGCGTCGTGCGTTACACGACGGACGTTGCCGCCCATGTTGGCATAATCAGCAATGTCCATTGTGTCTCCAGTTCCCTTAGCTTCTTTGAAGAGCGTTCTCAAAGAATGACAACACGTTTGACCAGCCAGCATTGTCGAGCACGCCTTGGTCTACAAACGATCCGTCTTCCATACGGGCAAAGTCGGTGCAACATGCTCTGATGAACTCAGGATCGTGTGTTACAACCACAACAGCTCGGCCTTCTGCCGCTGCGGAGGTAACGCTTGCGGCAACCTGCTCCATATGAGCAAGGTCAAGTCCACTTGTAGGCTCGTCAAGCACAAGTAGATCGCGCTCTGATGCAAGTGCTGCAGCAAGCGCAACGCGTTGCATTTGTCCGCCTGAAAGCGAGAGTGGATGGCGTTGTGCCAGCTCAGTTAAGTCCAACGATGCAAGTATAGTACGGGTAAGGCGTTCGTCGGCACGTCTTGTGGAGTCGAGCACCTCGTCGAATACGCTCTCTCGGAAGAGTTGATGGCTCACGTCCTGCATAACTAAGTAGCCGTTTCTTGATCTGTTTGAGAGTGGGGCGGGACCTTCTCCGACGTCTATGGTTCCCTTGCAATTGCGAACAAGACCGCAGAGACAGCGCGCGAAGGTGGATTTTCCGGCACCATTGCTTCCGATGATAGCGGTGACGCCACCTCGTCTAAAAGGTATGTGAGAAACGCTGATGCCACGGTTTGATTGTGGATAGTGATAGCTCATATCCCGTATTTCTACAAACTCGTTTTTCTCGCCCCGTGTGCAGCACTGTTCAGCTGCAATAGCTGCGAAGGTTGGTGCGCGCAGACCAAGCGAACGCGCCTCGGCAGCTGTTGCCGCGTAAAACTGCTTGGAGGCAAGCTCACGTTCCACGCTGCCTGAGCGCATCACAATAATGCGATCGGCGATGCCCTCCAACCAATGGAGTCGATGCTCGGAGATGAGCACAGTGCGGCCCTCAGCTTTCCATTTTGCAACAATCTTTCGGAGAAGTCCTATGGAAGCGAAGTCAAGGTTGGAGGAGGGTTCGTCAAGGACAAGAACATCCGGGTCAAGCATAGTGGCCGAGCCACAGGCGACGCGTTGTTTTTCTCCACCAGAAAGTGAGAGGCAGTTGCGGTCGATAAGATCTGTGAGCTCAAGTGCGCTGGCGACGTCCTTTAAGCGTGTGCGTATCTTGTCGGGTGCTATTCCTTGGTTCTCACATGCAAATGCAAGTTCACCGGTTGTATCCAAACAGAAAAATTGGGTCTTAGGATTCTGGAAGACTGATCCGACCTTTGGCGCTAGTTCCCAAAGCTCGTGGTTGGAAGGTGTAAGACTACAGACCTCAATCTTCCCCGAGAGTTTCCCCTCATAATAATGGGGGATGAGGCCATTGACGAGCCTTGCTAGGGTTGTCTTTCCAGATCCCGAGGCGCCCGTCAAGCAGACTACTTCACCAGGGGCTACGTTAAGGTTGACCTCGGAGAGGCTGTTTTTCTCGCTTGCCTGATAGCAGTAGCATGCATTTTTTATCTCGATCATTTCAATCCTAGTAGTAGAGCAAGGGCGTGATTACCGCGCAGACAGTGGCTATGGCGAGAAAGGCGATTACTATCCAGTCTCGTACGCGCATACGCGCTTCATGTATGTTTGTGCGAGCTGTTGGTCCACCAAGCCCTCGTACCAACGCTGAGGCAGAGAGGTCTTCTCCGCCTCGCACTGCCGAGACAAGCAGCGGTACCAGGCAATTCTCGATGGCAGAGATAGGGTTTCTGGTTGTCTTGCTGCTGCGCATGCGTATAGCAGCAGCTATCTGTCGGTAGTCGTCGGCTA
>CAUVJF010000081.1:0-3535 GCA_963552125.1 uncultured Atopobium sp. | reverse complement strand
AATGCTCATGGCAATCAAACAAGTGTGATAGATGTCACTATAGAAGTTAAAAATGATAGAGAAGAGACTGAGCCTGTAGGAGGAATAGATTTTCTCGGCACGATTTTAATTCCACAAGCTAACAACACCTATTACATTTGCGATTTAGGAAATGAAAACTCCCTTTGGCCGCTTGTCCAGCCAAATATAACCACTTCGCGAATTGCCATCAAACCGCACACTTCATATGTTCTTCATGTGCCTTATGTAGTAAATCTCACAGGAGAGGAAATCTATAGAACTCCGATTACTGATACGACGTTTGATTTGCTTGTTTCTCGTCTACCTGTAGAAAAACGAATTCGAGTGTCTTTGTAGCAACTCTTACCACTCCAGCTACAGATCGTGCCGCCCCTCCCACTACGGATGAATGGATTGCTAGCTACCTCCCAGTTTGCGCTAAAATAATACCTTACGTTTTTGAAGCGCAATGGGAGGCATCATGGGTCTTAAGTATGAAACCGCACGATATGAGGCATCATACGGGGCAATTTCACAACTTCCTTCTCCAGAGACTCCAGAGGTGGCCTTTGTAGGCCGCTCAAATGTGGGTAAGTCTTCCCTCTTAAATAAACTTATTGGCCGAAAGCAACTCGCACGAGTTTCAAGCGTCCCAGGTAAAACCGCTAATATCAACTTTTTTGACGTTGATGGCGTCAAATTTGTAGACTTGCCTGGATATGGATTTGCACGCGTTTCTCGCCAAGAAAAACAGCGCTGGGCAGACCTCATTGGCGGCTATTTTGAGCAAGAACGCAGCTTTAACCTGGTTATTAGTCTTGTTGATATCAGACACGAAGCTCAAAAGCTTGACCTGCAGATGATTAGCTTTCTTCAAGAGGCTGAGCTGCCCTTTGTAGTTGCGTTTACCAAGGCAGATAAGATTGCACGCGGCAAGCAAAATCAAGCCGCAGCCGCCCTGCGCAAGGCATTCCACATCACCCCTGAACAGGCCATTATTACTTCATCCGAGACCGGCCTGGGCATTGACGAGTTGCGCCGCCGCATCGAAGACGCAACTATCTAGGAGCATCATGGATCCAATCCACCAGCAAGAGCAAGAGCACCTCTCCCACGTTTATCAAAAGCTTGTTGAGATTCGTGAGGATTTGGACACAACGCTCAATACTACGCAAAAAGATGCAGCTAGAGACCTTCGTCAGATGAGTGAAGAAATCCGCCCAGACTTTGGTGGAGCGGACGAAACCATCGAGACCCTTGCGGCCATTGAGACGCTCAACAGCGTTATTGACACCTACAACCAGTACCACGATTTCACTGTCGAGAAACTCGGTCGAGTCGAAATCCTCTTGAGGCAGCCTTACTTTGCTAAGGTCACGCTCAAAATGCGACCCGGACGTCCTTCTCGCGATGTATATATTGGTGCGGCGGGCATTACGGACAAAGACCGTACGCCGCTTATTGTTGATTGGCGCAGCCCTGTTGCCGAGACGTATTACAACCAAGAGATGGGAACTACGTCGTACCAGGTAGACGGCAAGAAAAGAACTGTTGAACTGGAACTTAGACGACAGTTTGACATCACGCGCGACAAGCTGAATCTCTACTTTGACACAACGGTTGCCATTGAAGACTCTTTGCTGCTTGCCGCTCTGAAACGTCAGCACACCGAGAAGCTGCAGGCCATCACCGCAACTATCCAGCGCGAACAAAACGTTGTTGTCAGGCACGAGGATGTGCCCGTTCTACTGGTCAACGGCATTGCAGGCTCGGGCAAAACATCCGTTTTGCTGCAGCGTATTGCGTACCTTCTCTACCAGCAGCGCACCACACTTACCGCAGATCAGGTGTACCTGTTCACTCCTAACGAGATGTTTGGTCGCTACATCAACACTGTTTTGCCTAGCATGGGCGAGCACAATCCGCAGGTATTTACCTGGGATTCTTTCCTCAAGGCTTTAGGTCTGGCCGACCACGCATCGGGCGCCCACAACAACCCCGAGTCTCTGAAGAAACTTGAAGAGCAACTTGCCACACTTGAGCTCTACGAAGACGACTTCAAGGCCATTTCTGTTGAAGGAACCACGCTTATTAAGCCAGCTCAGGTGGCTAGTTCTGTGGCAAAGTTCTCGCAATTCCCCGTTGGCCCGCGCCTCATTGCACTTGCCAAAGACGAGCTCCACACCCGCCTGGAGCGCAGACTTGGCCAGATGGCTCACAACGACGAAATCCAGGAAGAGATGCTCTCCCTTGACGTTGAGCAGCAGCTTGAGGTCTTTGGTCGCACCATCAGCCCTTCCGACGAGGAAGAAGTTCTGGCGCGCACCCGCGAGTTTCTCAACTGGCGTTTTACCTCTGCACACGAGGTCATCGAATCCGCTTCCTGGCTGCGCATCGACCGCATTGGCATGCGCATGCTCAACTCCTCCGCGCTCAGCGGCGCCGAATGTGTTTACCTGCGTCTTCTTATCACAGGCGTTGGCGAGAAAAACGTCAAGTTTGTCATGATTGACGAGGTTCAAGACTACACCGAAACGCAGCTTATGGTGCTAGGAAAGTACTTCTCGCGCGCGCACTTTTTGCTTTTGGGCGACTCTAACCAGGCAATTTGGGAAGACACCGCGACGTTTGAACAGATTGAGAAGATCTTTAGCGCAACACACGACGAGGGCGCTGTTTCTACCTGCAAGCTTTTGACCAGCTACCGCTCGTCTCCCGAGATTACCGCACTGTTTACCTCGCTTTTGAGCGAAGAAGAGCGTGGCCAGACAAGCTCCGTTCAACGCGGCGGCAAAAAACCTGAGTTCTTTGAGGTGGTCGCTGACAACAAAGATACTGAGCGCGCCGAGTACCTGCAAACTATGAAGTCCCTTATTGAGCAGGCACAAGAGTTTGACGGACTGACCGCCATTGTGTGTACCGAGAAGTCTCGTGTTCGCTGGCTGGCCAAACAGCTGGAAGGGGTTTTTGCAGAAGGCGGAAACGGCGTAGCGGACGGCACGACCGATGTCGTTGCGGGCAACGGTGCGGCGCAGGCCAACGGCGCAGTACAGGCCAAGCTGTGCACTGGCGTCAAAGTGCTCACCAGTCACGATTCCCTCCCCGCGAAGGGCGTTGTTCTTCTCGACCTTGCACTGGCAAAGGGTCTTGAGTTTGATCAGGTCATTGTTGCCGATGCGCAAGAGGAAGTGTATAAAGCAGACGGAATTTCTCGCCGCAGGCTCTACACCGCGCTGTCCCGTGCGATGCATCATGTGATGGTGGTCTCTCAGGGAAAGATGACTCCGCTGCTCAGCAAATTGCTTTAAAAAAAGCAATTTCTACCTGCGATTTTTTTGAAATTTACTGATTGAAGACGGCTAGTTCGGGTAAATGCTAGTCATCGATAACATTTACCGTTGGAGGTTAGTATGTCCGAAGAATTGATTCCTGGTGTCATGAAGAACATCGACGCAAAGACTGTAGTAACCCTTAAAGACCAGGTTGCATGCCTTCCTGGCCAGGTCATCAGCAAGACTCTTGCGCAAAACGATGC
>CAUVJF010000080.1:0-3564 GCA_963552125.1 uncultured Atopobium sp. | reverse complement strand
CCAAATTGCTTCACGAACTCCAAATATTCGATTTATTAAAGAACGTTCAAGAATGACGCTCTTCTCGATAACAGAATGTGGCATAATGCCACTGTCAAAGTAACAATTAATGTTAGTCATTAGTAGCATTTAACAGAGGGGTTTCTATGGCTAAAGTTGCAGTTATCGGTTGTACCCACGCTGGCGTTTTTGCCACTTCTTCAATCCTGGGTGCGCACCCAGATTGGGAGGTTCACGTCTTTGAGCGCAATGACACGGTTTCCTTCCTGTCTTGCGGTATTGCTCTTTGGGTAGGTGACCACGTAAGCGATCCTAACAAGATGTTCTACAGCTCTCCAGAAGCCCTAGCCGAGGCTGGCGCTCACGTTCACATGACCACCAACGTCACTTCTGCAGACGTTAAGACCAAGCACGTTGCGTGGGAGGATCTTAAGACTGGCGAGACTTTTGAGGATGACTTTGATTACCTTGTAATCACCACTGGTTCTAAGCCAATTGTTCCTCCACTGCCTGGTATTGACGGACCTCGCGTTCTTCAGTGCAAGAACTGGGCTGACGGACGTCGCATTCACGACACCATGGCAGAATCCAAGTCTGCTATTGTCATCGGTGCTGGCTACATTGGTGCCGAGCTTGCAGAGCAGCTCTCCGAGCGTCAGAAGGCAGTCACTCTCATCGACATGCTTCCTCGTGTTCTTGCAAAGAACTTTGACAAGGCAATCACCGATCAGGTTGAGGCCGCTTACAAGGAGCACGGTGTCACGCTTGCACTTGGCGAGAAGGTCATGAGCTTTGAGGACAACGGCGATTCCGTCACCGTTGTTACCGATAAGGGCTCCTACACTGCAGATTATGCAATTCTGGGCATTGGCTTCCTGCCTCGTACTGACCTCTTTGACGGTCAGCTTGATATGCTTCCTAACGGCGCCATCAAGGTTGATGAGTACATGCGCACCAGCGAGCCTGGCGTCTTTGCAGCTGGCGACTCCGCTTCCATTATCTTCAACGTCACTGGCAAAGAGGACTACATTCCTCTGGCAACAAACGCTGTCCGCCAGGGACTGCACGTTGGACCTAATATGCTTGAGCCAACTGCCGCATACGCAGGTACTCAGGCTTCCAGCGCAGTTCAGCTCTACAACTACTCCATGGCTGCAGCAGGTCTCACCGTTGAGGGCGGCAATGTTCGTGGCTATGAGTATGATTCCGTCTCCATCACTGAGAACTACCGTCCTGAGTTCATGCTGACCACCGAGCCAGTTACCGCAACGCTTGTCTGGGATCCAGAGACTCGCCTTATCAAGGGTGCACAGTTCTTCTCGACACATGATGATGTTGCCCAGGCAGCAAACGTTGTTTCTGTGGCTATTGCTGCTGGTATGACCATCGACAACCTTGCAGCTGTTGACCTTCTGTTCCAGCCAAACTTTACCAACCCAGTCAACTACATTGGCTCCGTTGCTATGGCTGCCTGCGCAAAGGCCAAGTAAACGCAACACACATAACACGCAAAAGAGAAGGAAGCTGGTGGAGGTGCCAGCTTCCTTCTTTGCTATCGAGCCTGAGTCTAGCTCGATTGATGCCTGTTTTGAGCGACCGCGCGCCGATCTTGAGACGTTACCTTGCTTGTAACGACGCCTTGCTTGAAACGACGGCTATCTTGGCTTTCTGCTTACTACGGCAATGTAGTTGAGATCGTCAGTATGATCGTTGAAGAACGTAAACATGCTGGTAAACATCTTAGTGTTCTCGGGCCTAAGGCCGTTTCTAATAACCCTCAGAGCGCCATCAGCGCCTTCGTCCGCAATAAGTCCCGCTGGATTCATGAGCGTCATCTTGCCGTTCTTAGTTTCTGGGCAGAAACCCGCCGACTCAAAGAGATTCTTCCAACCTGTAAGGGTTAGAGGCTTTACGTTAACGTTGATGGTTCTTGAGAGCTCGTAAACCAGCTCATCGTCTTCTTTGAGCAGAAGAACGTCATGAGTCAATAACACTCCACCTGGCTTGAGTACGCGTGCGTACTCTTTTACAGCCGCCTCTTTTTGCTGATTAGAGAGCATAGTGAGCATAGCCTCGTTAATAACAACATCAAAGCTATCATCGGGGTAGGAGAGATTTGTAGCGTCTCCTTGTTCCACCGTCACGTACTGCTCAATGTTGTTTCTCGCGATATTTTCTTTTGTTTTAGGGAGCACATCTGCATTTAGGTCAATTGCCGTTACATGGCAGCGGAAACGTTTTACCAGCTCAACCGTAGTGGTTCCAATATTGCAAGCAACCTCAAGAATCTGAGTTTCTGGCGTAACCTCTACGGAATTAAGTAGCCAATTGGTTGCTTCAATACCTCCGGGGCGCAGTCTTGTCTTGCCCATACGAAGTAAAAACTCGTGACCAGCTTCCATACTAAGACCCCCTTCATACTATGAAAGAATAAAGTTAGCTATATCTAACTGATACAAGTTAAGCACATAACTACCTGCGAAAAAAGCCAAATTAATTGCTATTTTTGAAACAATTTAGCAGGTAGATTGCGACAAAAAATAACCTATATGTCCAATCGTTCTTTTTGTGCATTTTCTTTAGCAGTTTATAAGTTTATAGTGGACACAAGGTAAGGGCGACTTACTAATTTCCGCAGGTATTCAAGCGGAAAGCTAAGGAGGAAGTTATGTATTACTCTGCTGGAACGTATGAATCGTTCGCTAAACCAGAAAAGCCCAAAGATGCCGACAGAAAATCAGCCTATATCATCGGAACAGGTCTTGCAGGCCTCGCTGCTGCTTTTTATCTTGTTCGTGATGGCCAGGTTAAGGGTTCCAGGATTCACCTGCTAGAGAAACTTGAGCTTGCAGGCGGAAGCTGTGACGGCCGCAAAGATGTAAGCAAGGGTTTCTACATGCGCGGTGGCCGAGAGATGGACAACCACTTTGAGTGCATGTGGGATATGTTTAGAGACGTTCCATCTATCGAAACACCTGGTGTCTCGGTACTTGATGAGTACTACTGGCTCAACAAGCATGATCCAAACTACTCGCTCTGCAGAGCTTCCGAGAAGTGCGGCAAAGATGCCCACACAGATAAGAAGTTCAAGCTTGATAAAGAGTCTTCACTAGCGCTTGCCAAGCTGTTTATGACTCCCGAGAAGGACCTTGAGGGCAAGAAGATTAGTGACGTACTTCCTGATTCTTTCTGGAACACTAACTTCTGGCTTTATTGGCAGACCATGTTTGCGTTCCAAAGATGGTCTTCTGCTCTTGAGATGAAGCGCTATCTTTGCAGATTCTGTCACCATATTGACGGTCTTCCTGACTTTACTGCGCTGCGTTTTACCAAGTACAACCAGTATGAGAGCATGATTTTGCCACTGGTCAGGTATCTTGAGAATCACGGCGTAAGCGTTGACTATGGTATGGATGTCAAGAACGTCATCATCAATGACACCAATGGTAAAAAGGTAGCCACTCAAATTGTTTACGAGAAGAACGGCTCACAGCAAACCATTGAACTAACCGAAGACGATTTGGTGTTTATCACCAATGGCTGCTGCACCGATACCTCTTGCTA
>CAUVJF010000079.1:0-3597 GCA_963552125.1 uncultured Atopobium sp. | reverse complement strand
ACTATCCTCACTCCTCTCTTTGTATTAATTGAGACCATCTTAGAAATTCTCATTCCTTTTAGAACAGCAAATCTTGTTGATACGCTTCGCACGGGGGCAGAACTAAACGCTGTCATTCAGTCTGGAGCCGTTCTTGCTGCTATGGCAATGCTGTCGCTGCTGTTTGGAACACTATCCGGCATTTCTGTTGCCAAAGCATCCACGGGCTTTGCGCGCAATCTTCGCCGTGATATGTTCCGTAATATCCAAAATTTCTCGTTTACCACTATTGATGCGTTCTCTTCGTCATCGTTAGTAACACGCCTTACTACGGATATTTCTAACGTACAGATGGCATTTATGATGCTCATCCGCCTGGCCGTTCGTGCTCCATTTATGTTTATTGCAGCGTTTATTGCTGGCTTTATCATGGGTGGCTGGCTTGCTATTATTTTTGTTGCCGTCATGCCTCTTCTAGGAATTGGCCTCTACTTTATTATTTCTAGAGTCATTCCTATTTTTAAAAAGGTATTTAAGAGATACGACGCACTCAATGAATCCGCTGAAGAAAACTTGGCTGGTATCCGTGTTGTTAAGTCATTTGTAAATGAAAATTTTGAGCGTCAGAAATTTGATAAGGCTTCAGAAGAGCTGCGCGAAGATTTTACAGCAGCCGAGAGGCTCATGGCTCTGAACTCTCCATTTATGAACTTCACTATTTACGTGCTGTTTGTCTTCATTCTGTACTTTGGCTCGTATCTGATTGTTTCTTCTCAGGGAACTGCATTTGGCGTTGGACAGCTTTCTTCGCTTATTACGTATGGCTTTATGATGCTTATGGCACTCATGATGCTTTCCTTTGTCTTTGCCATGATCATCATTGCAGAAGAAGGTGCTCGCCGCATCTGTGAGGTACTTCTTGCAACTTCCACTATTAACAACCCAGAAAATCCTTTGACCGAGGTTACAGACGGATCCATTGATTTTGAGAACGTTGGATTCTCCTATTCCGGTCCAGAGGGTCGAGAAGCCCTGTCTGGTGTAGATCTTCACATCAACTCTGGTGAGGTCATCGGTATCATCGGTGGTACCGGTTCTGCAAAGTCCACGCTGGTGCAGCTTATTCCTCGCCTATACGATGTAACCGCTGGTAGCGTTTCTGTTGGTGGACACAATGTCAAAGACTATGACATTGACACTCTTCGTGGTGCTGTTGCCATGGTTCTTCAGAAAAACGTTCTCTTTAGCGGTACCATCAAAGAGAATCTCCTGTGGGGTAACCCTGACGCTACCGATGAAGAGATTCTTGAGGCAGCTCGTCTTGCTCAGGCTGATAGCTTTGTTCAAACCTTCCCTGATAAATATGAGACTTATATCGAGCAGGGTGGCAATAACGTTTCTGGTGGTCAGAAGCAAAGACTCTGTATTGCGCGCGCACTGCTTAGGCGCCCAAAAGTACTTATTCTTGATGACTCTACCAGTGCTGTTGATACAAAGACAGATTCTTTAATTCGCTCTGGTCTTAAAGATTTCTTGCCTGATACCACCAAGATCATCATTGCTCAGCGTACTTCCAGTATCGAAGAATCTGACAAGATTATTGTTCTGGATAACGGTCGCGTTAACGCAATTGGTACGCACAAAGAACTCCTGAAAGATAACCCAATCTACCGTGAGGTGTACTTCTCACAGAACAAGCAAAGTGTTGATGAAAATCAGTCTCAGGAAGGTGAGGTGACTTCTCATGAGTAGGGCAACAGAAACAAACAACACAAGACCAAAGCTTCCCGTGGGAAAAATTCTTACTCGAACCATTAAAATGCTCTGGGAGTTCTACCCTGTCCTTCTCCCTATAGCACTCCTTGGTGCTGTTATCCAAGCAATTATGCAGTCACTCCCAAGTGTCTTCTTGGAGCGAATCCTCTCTATCATCTCTAACTTTATTGATAGTGGTGACTGGAGTTCTGCTGAAGGCTTAGTCTTCCAAAACGTGGCTCTTCTCGCCACCTTCTACGTCATTGGACTTCTTGCGAATATCATCTCTACCCAGGGTATGGCTATTGTCACCCAGGGAGCTCTGCAAAAATGGCGCTCAAAGATGTTCTCGCACATGCAGGACTTGCCTATTAGGTACTTTGATACGCATCTCAATGGCGACATCATGAGCTATTACACCAATGATATTGACGCAATGCGCCAGATGATTGGTACCAGTCTTCCAAACCTCCTCTTTACCTCTGTGGTTATCATCGCAGTTATATTCATCATGTTTTACTACAGCGCACTTATGGCCATGGTTGTTCTGTTTGGTTTCTCTTTGATGGGCCTTGCTACTAAAAACCTTGGTGGTAAGTCCGCAAAGAACTTTGTTAAGACTCAGAAAACCACCGCAGATGTAGAGGGACACATTCAGGAAATGATGAATGGCGAGAAGGTCGTTAAGGTCTTTAGTCATGAGGCAGAAACTATTGAATCATTTGACAAAATCAACGATGAGCTGATGGTTGTTGCAAGAAATGCAAACCTTTATGCCAACACGCTTATGCCTATCCTCAACAATCTGGGCAACATTATGTACGTTGTAGTTGCTGTAGTTTCTGGTGTGTTTATTACTCTGAACATTCAAAACGTTTCTTTGTCTGGACTGCCTTTCACCATTGCTGTAGCTGTCCCCTTCCTCAACATGACACGTCAGTTCTCCGCCCAGATTAACCAGATTTCTAGTCAGATTAACTCTGTTGTTATGGGCATCGCTGGTGCTAATCGAGTTTTTGAGCTACTTGATGAACCAGCAGAGACTGAAGAAGGTTACGTTACTTTAGTCAACGCAGAAACCATTGACGGTAAAGTTCAGGAAGCTGAGTACCGCACCGGTTACTGGGCTTGGAAGTATCCACACAGTGACGGCACGGTTACTTACACCCCTGTTAAAGGAGACGTTCGCCTCTTTGATGTTGACTTTGGCTACGAGCCTGGCCACACCGTGTTGCATGATATTTCTCTTTATGCAAAACCTGGTCAGAAGGTTGCATTTGTTGGCGCAACAGGCGCTGGTAAAACAACCATTACTAACCTGCTCAACCGCTTCTACGACATCGAAGACGGCAAAATTCGCTACGATGGCATCAACATTAACAAGATTAGGAAGAGCGCTCTTCGTCGTGCTCTCGGTATTGTTCTGCAAGACGTCAACCTCTTTACAGGTACCGTCTTGGATAACATCCGCTACGGGCGTCTTGATGCTACTGATGAGGACTGCGTAAAGGCCGCAAAACTTGCTGGTGCCGATGACTTTATCAAACGTCTTCCAGAGGGTTACCACACTATGCTTAAGGACAACGGTAGCGCCCTCTCCCAGGGACAACGTCAGCTCATCTCCATTGCCCGCGCCGCGGTTGCAGATCCACCAGTCATGATTCTGGACGAGGCTACCTCCAGCATTGACACACGTACCGAAGCAATTGTCCAGCGTGGTATGGACGCTCTGATGTACGACCGCACCACCTTTGTTATTGCTCACCGTCTTTCTACGGTTAGAAACGCAGATGTTATTGTCGTTCTTGACCACGGTCGCATTATTGAGCGCGGTACACACGACGAACTTCTCGCCAAGCGAGG
>CAUVJF010000078.1:0-3610 GCA_963552125.1 uncultured Atopobium sp. | reverse complement strand
AGTGGCAAGGCGTTTTTTGTGCGTATGTAACAGTTTCTTAGGCGAGAAGAACGTGGTGTAGATCTTCTACAGTATCTACAATTGCAACTGCGCCCGCATCAATAAGCTCCTGTTTATTAGTGGTTTTGCCATACAGAACGCCAATACACGGAATCTGATTGGGGAATGATGCTTCCATATCAAAACGGCGGTCTCCTACCATGACGCTTTCAGATGCGTCACAGCCAAGCTTGCGCATAACGTGAGCAATGGCGGTGATTTTATCAGTTGCCGCCTCATCTATTCTTCCTGCATAGGCATCAAGAACACCAATAAGGTTGTTGTCCCTAAGCCCCATCTCTAGCATAGGCTGATTCTTTGAGCTTGCTACGGCAACCTTTTTACCGGCGGCGTGAAGGTCATCAATAAGGTCTCTCATACCTTCAAAAAGCGGCCATTTTCCTGTAGTTACATAGAGCTCACGGTAACGCTTAGTAACCGCAACAGCGTCTTCGTGGCTTAAACCAAAGACCAGTTCAAACCCATAAGGAAACGGTGGTCCTACAAGCTTTTTAAGATCTGCTTCTATAAAGTCTGTATGACCACAGTCTGTCATTGCCATCTTTGCTGTAGAAACAATGGTGGGCAATGTGTCTGCCATAGTTCCATCAAAATCAAAAATAATAAGCGAGCGATGCTGCAAATCTGAAACTACCTCAGAAGTTACCAGCGCTCTATTTGAATCAGTTACGTTTTGCAATATTGCCATGTCAATCCAATCATCTACGTATGTGAGTATACCGTTGATGACGCAAAACTAACCAGTCAATGGCATTTTCTTCTCGCCTGCCGAATTAACTATTGACAGCTGAAATGTCGCACACCAGCTAAGGTATATAGTTAACTATAGATGAATCACTATGCCTAACCTGGGAGGTGTATGATGACTCGTCAGGAAAATAATCCAGAAGCTAAGCAACCTGGAAGAAACAGGCTTGGAAAACTCTATCCGTCTCTCGTCAACAAAGACGTTCTGCCTGATGAGTCTCTAGACGCTGCTCAAATTAATCAGCAAGTTGGTTCTATTGATCAGACTGGTTGGCATACAAAGCTCAATATTGAAGCGCTTTCTCTTACGCTTACAGAGTCCATAACCCCTCTTGAAGTGCTCAAACATTTTGTAACTACAGCATTTTTGCGTGAAAAAGATTCTCACCGAAAAGGTGGATCTGTTGCCATCCCGCCAAGTGATTTTGAACTGCACCTAGCCCAGCGACTAAAAGATGCCGGTGTTCTCGATGCGCAAGACATTACTATCCCCTGCCGCGTGGTGCGCCTGCGTACCAATGGCCTCTTTTATCTGCGCGCTAATCAAAAAGCACTTTCTTATGAGCAGAAGATTCAGCTTCTTACTATTGAAAGCGCACTAAACACTGCCCTCTTTGCAGAGCGATACTTTCTTGATGCAAATATGGCATCTGAGCTTGACTTGCTTGCTTTTGAGCAAAAGATTGTTTCTACCATGATGAAGCAATCTCGCCCCCGCTGCGCCACCACTCAAAGCACCCAAGAGGATGGTGAGTGGGTTGTCCGCAAAGCCATCTCTCTACACATTGAAAGCCTGCGTCTATCTCAGCGTCTTATCACTGAGTTTAGGACCAACGTACACAAGGGAATTGCCGCCTTTAGGGTACACCTGGCCCTTCCAGAGCAGTTCCCAAGAAGCTTTCTTGACAAAGATGGAAGTATCAAAGAAGCAACCTTTGATGACCTCAGCCGTGCGGCAACCGCTTACAACTTACACCTTGGTATGCTCATCACCGCAAGTGCTTTTAGAAGTTCGAAGAGGATTAACGAGGTATGGCTCTCTGGCATATGCAATACAAACAAGCTGCATGCCTGTCTTTTCTCGTTCCACATTACTCGCAAGCAATTTGAAGATACAAACATTACAGAAGATACTAATCCGCTTTCTGTCTATCAGCTCTGGAACGCGCAAATTGACGAGGCAGATGGTATTCTTCATGCGGTACAGCCGCTCTTTACCTTAGACAATGAGATATTCTGTCCACCAAGCAGGTACGATTTTGTTGAGTCTTCTCAAAAACGCCTTGATAGCGTCGCAGCTCACGCGCTAGGCACCGATGAAGTGTCGGGGCTTTCTATTGATGAAGGTCAGGCACGAGAAGAAATTATCACCAAAATTTTGCGCAACCTCTCTTCTTCTACAGAAGAAAACGTCCGCACCATCTTGTCGTATACCGCAAACTCTACCGATCCTACGGTGCGAGCAGCAGGAGAACGCGTGGTTTCTCGCTTTATTAAGGGCACGCTTGCAGAAGATGACTTTGAGGCTATTTCAGAAGAGTTTGTTGACGGAGGCGTTCTTTCCTTGGCGGTTACCAAGGCCCAGCGTCTTATTAGCGAGAAAAACTATCAAGACGCAGAACTGCTCCTACGTGAAGCGCTGGACTCCGTTGATGGCAATAACACCTACACGGACTCAAGCACTACTCAGTGGCGTGTATTTATGAACTACGTTGATCGTGTACTTTACAATAGAATTCTCTCTAATCCCGAGAAAAACACTCGTCTAGCTCCTATGTCTTACTTTGAGGCGCACCTTCTGATATCTATTGCTCAGACGCTCCAGGGACAAACTCAAAGTGCTCTTCAGCACGCGAGAAGGGCTGTTGAGATTGCTCCTCTTAGCATGAGTGCAAGGCTACACCTCTCTCACTGTCTTGAAGAGTCGCTAGATATTACAGCTGCGGCAGATGAACTCAAAAAGCTCCTGCTGCTTGCGCATGACCCAGAGAGTATTGGGTTTGGCTACTATCGCATGGCATTCTTCCAGTGGCGTTTGAGACATCTTAAGGCTGCTCAAGCTTGCTATCAATTTGCTTTGAAGTTCTTACCAGGAGCTACATTTATTATTGGCACCGAGACAGCAATTCTCGCGCAAAGTGAGCCTGAGTTTAGCTGCGAAGATATGAACGATGATGAGATTTACGCCACGCTCATAGAAAATCAAATTCCTGTTGCTCCAACAGATGAGGTCTCTACTATTTTCTTGGATGGTACGCGAGCCTCGCTTGATGCAGAGCTCTTTAGTGTTGCCAAGAATTTCATGATGAACCTAGGAATTATGACTAAAGATGACGTCTACTTTGACATGCTCAACTCCATTGAAGGAGAGCCTGATAGATAAGATAACTCAACTCAAACTCACAAAGAATTGGCATAAAAAAGGAGTTCCGATTTCTCGGAACTCCTTTTGCACAATGTACTGTGGCTTTTACAGCTCATTCATTACGCGAACAAGCTTTACAGCATAGTTCTTGTCCATTGCCCACGTTCCAGCAAGCTTGCGGATAATGTTTGCCTTCCTAGCAAGAATCCATGCTCCGTAGCGTGGGTCAACCTTTTGTGCTTCGCTTGGATCAACGGTCAGTGGCTCATAGCCTGCGTATGCACGAAGGTGCAAAGCCTGTGCACGTAGTCCCTTAAGAACGGTATCAAATGAGAGTCCACGCTTTCCGTCTCCAGTTGCACCCATACCACCAAAGTTGCACTGCTCAGGAAGGACATCGCCACCAAAGCGAAGGTTACCTGTCTCAATCATGACCTG
>CAUVJF010000077.1:0-3629 GCA_963552125.1 uncultured Atopobium sp. | reverse complement strand
TTATGTCTGTGCAATCAGCAAAATGTTAAACCTAAAGAAAGGTGAGCTATGAGCCAGATTTTTGATGTTCACGCACGTGAGGTCCTCGATTCCCGTGGCAATCCAACCGTTGAGGTTGAGGTTGTTCTTGACGACGGCTCCTTTGGTCGTGCAATCGTTCCTTCCGGCGCTTCCACTGGTGAGTTCGAGGCTGTAGAGCTTCGCGACGGCGACAAGAGCCGTTACCTGGGCAAGGGCGTTCTGAAGGCAGTCGAGCACGTCAACACTGAGATCCGCGACCTCGTTATTGGTTGGGACGCAGAGGATCAGCGCGGCCTTGACCTCGCTATGATCAAGCTTGACGGCACTCCTAACAAGGGTCGCCTCGGCGCAAACGCTATTCTCGGCGTTTCTCTTGCTGTTGCTCACGCTGCAGCTGCTTCTGCTGAGCTTCCACTTTACGCTTACCTCGGTGGCGCAAATGCTCACACTCTTCCTGTTCCTATGATGAACGTCCTCAACGGTGGTGTCCACGCTGACAACAACGTTGACTTCCAGGAGTTCATGATTATGCCTGTTGGTGCTCCTGACTTCACCACCGCTCTTCGCTGGTGCGCACAGGTTTACCACACCCTCAAGGACACTCTGAAGTCCCAGGGCCTCAACACCGGTGTTGGTGACGAGGGCGGCTTTGCTCCAGATCTTAAGTCCAACGAGGAGCCACTTGAGCTTCTTTCCGAGGCTGTTACGGCTGCTGGCTTTGAGCTTGGCAAGGACTTCCGCTTTGCTATGGACCCAGCTTCTTCTGAGTTCTACAACAAGGAGACCGGCAAGTATGACCTCAAGGGCGAGGGTCGCTCCCTTACCTCCGAGGAAATGGTTGCTTACTACGAGGAAATGGTTGAGAAGTTCCCAATCGTCTCCATCGAGGACGGCCTTGCAGAGGAGGACTGGGACGGTTGGAAGGTCCTTACCCAGCGTCTGGGCAAGAAGATCCAGCTCGTCGGCGACGACCTCTTTGTTACTAACACTCAGCGCCTGAAGAAGGGCATTGAGGTTCACGCTGGTAACTCCATCCTTATCAAGGTCAACCAGATTGGTACCCTGACCGAGTCCCTCGAGGCTATCGAGATGGCTAAGCGCGCAGGTTACACCGCAGTTGTCTCCCACCGTTCCGGCGAGACCGAGGACACCACCATTGCTGACCTTGTTGTTGCAACCAACGCTGGTCAGATCAAGACTGGTGCACCTGCTCGTACCGAGCGTGTTGCTAAGTACAACCAGCTTCTCCGCATCGAGGACGACCTCGCTGAGGGTGCTGAGTACCTGGGCATGGACGCTTTCTACAACCTTCGCTAAACCCGCAGGTTGTACGCTAGACGGCGCGCGTCCGGTTCGACCGAGCTGCAACGCCGTTTAGATTGCTAGAAGCTACGAAGCCGCATCTCTAATGAGGTGCGGCTTTTTTGTGCGCGGGTGCGACGCAGGTCCGAGTGCTGCGGGGCGGATGTCGGGGGCGGTGCGGGTCCGGGTGCGAGTGCGGGTCTGGGAACGGCTACGTGACCTGTGGGTTTCTCGCCGCACGCGATGTTTGTACCAGGTGCAAGGGTCCCGTAGGCGCATCCGCGCCTAGTTTGAAAGGCCCGAACACACCTATGTCAGATAATCTGCTGAAAAAGCGTATACATTACGTGAATAATGCTCACTTCATGCAGAATATCGTCATTTGCGGTGTTATTTGCCTTTGATTTTGCAGATTATCCGACATAGGTGTGTTGGCTTAACTCTGAATTTTAGGGTAATTAAATCTTTGATATATCTTCATTCATAATTATGCATATTAGATAGAAATTATGCATAATAGTGAATTGAGCGTACGTGATTAAATTCAAATCCTATAACCAAAGTTGCTCCACAATGTATTTGGGCTATTGAGTCTGGTTTTATCTGCAGTTTTTTGAGGATTTTCCGTCAGTCGATATAACAGCATCGCAGCTTCCCACCGCGGTTATACTTGATATGTCAACTCTCAAGAATCCGAGGCGCCATGAACACCACATCAGAGCACGTAATCCGCACAATCCTGGTTGGTCAGTCGGGCGGACCGACTGCAGCCATCAATGCATCGCTTGCGGGTGTTGTTCGCGCAGCTCACGCACAGGGCCTCCGAGTGCTCGGGATGCGTAACGGAATCCAGGGGCTTCTTGAGGGTAACGTCGTTGACTTGGTGGAAGCACTTGGACTTACAGCATCTGAATCAGGATCGTTCAACCAAGCCAGCACAAATCCTGGCGAGAAAAACCTTCAACTCCTAAGAAAAACGCCATCGAGCTGGTTGGGTAGCTGCCGCTTTAAGCTGCCGGAGGTTGAGACGGAACTTGAGGTAGAGGTTGAGACGGAACTTGAGGTAGAGCTTGAGGCGGAACTTGAGGTTAATTCCACTGTTCGCTCGAGTCGTGAATCCGCAGCCATCTCCCCTATCTACCAACAGATTGATGCGCAGCTCAAGAAATACCAGGTAGACGCCGTGCTTTACATCGGTGGAAACGATTCCATGGACACCACGGACAAGCTGTCTCGATACTTTGCCCAGATAGAAAGCCCTGTTTGCGTCGTCGGCGTGCCAAAGACCATCGACAACGACCTCGAGGGCACCGATCACACCCCTGGCTTTGGCAGCGCGGCGCGATTCGTTGCGTCCGTAACCGCCGAGCTCATCCGCGACGGCGGCGTCTACAACAGCAAAAACGTCACGTTTATTGAGGCCATGGGTCGCGACGCCGGCTGGCTCACGGTGGCCGGTGCGCTCGCACAAGATATTTGCGAAACCGCCCCAGATTTTGTCCTCCTGCCCGAGATTCCTCTTAATGAGCAGGCGCTACTTTCCGCCATTGAACAGCGACTTCGCGAGAAAAACAATGTGATTGTAGTTGTCAGCGAGGGCGTCCATCACGCGGATGGTAGTTTCCTTTTTGATGCAAAGTCCGTTGCGATTGACACGTTTGGTCACCTCGCGGCACAGTCCGGAACGGCTCAATACTTGTCGCAGCTAGCCAAGAATCAGCTAGGCGTAAAGTCTCGCGGCATTGAACTCAATACGCTGCAGCGTTGCGCATCACATGCTGCTAGCAAAGTTGACTTGGACGAGGCAGAAACGCTCGGTGCCGCAGGAGTTGAAGCTGTTCTCCAAGGTAAAACGGGTGTTATGGTTGGCATTCACCGAACTTCTGACACGCCTTATACAACGGAAGTTCGCACGACCCCTGTCGCCGACGTTGCTAACAAGGTAAAGCTTGTACCTCGAGAAATGATCTCCGAAGATGGTTTCAACGTTACCGACGCCGCCCTAACCTACCTGCGTCCTCTTGTCGCGGGCATGGAAGAGCCAATTTCTACCGACGGACTTCCCCGTTTTCTTGCGGAGTTATCGTAGGGATTCGTTGCGGGCGCGACAGTACCGTGCGGACGCGACAGCGCCGCGCAGACGCGTGCAATCCGTGGCGGATGGGTGTGAGCCGCGGCTCACTACTCCCCAAGAAACCTTACCTCTGGGTGAAGCTCGACATCAAACTGGCGCTTGACCTCTGCCTGAACATGCTCGATAACTGCATGAACCTCGGCAGCGGTAGCGTTGTCGTAGTTGACCACAA
>CAUVJF010000076.1:0-3745 GCA_963552125.1 uncultured Atopobium sp. | reverse complement strand
CGCAGTCGCCAATCTCACCGTTGACGAAGCTAGCAGCGTCGGAAGCAAAGAACAGAATCATCTGAGCTGGCTCAGATGGCTGAGCAGGGCGGCCCAAAGGAATGATGCTGATGACCTTGTTGTACTTCTCAGGATCGTTGGAAAGTGCAGTGGTCATACCAGTAATGGTGAAGGATGGGCAGACAGCGTTACAAGAGATGCCGTACTTACCGCCCTCTTTAGCGATAGCCTTGGTGAATCCGTTAACACCAGCCTTGGAAGCAGCGTAAGCAACGGTGCCAAGCAGGCCGCCGCCGATCTTACCAGCAACAGAAGAAACGTTGACGATACGAGCGCCGCCACGGTCGATGAAGTGCTGCCAGAGAGCATGGGTCAGGTTGTAAGTACCAGTGAGGTTGGTGTCGATAGTCTTAGCCCACTCGACATCGTCGACCTCTGCAAAAGGAACAGTGCTTACGCGACCTGCGCAGTTGATAAGAACGTTAACGTCGCCGCACTCTTCAAGAATGCGAGCAACAGTCTTCTTAACTGCCTCGCCATCAGAAATGTCCATGAAGAAGAAATAGTTTCCCTCACCAAGTTCCTGAACAAACTTCTGGCCAACCTCCTCCTTATCGAAAGAACAAACAACTACGTGTCCGCCACCTGCGACGACACCCTTGGAAATCTCAGCGCCGATGCCTGAGTTACCGCCGGTGACCAGTACGAGCTTACCGGTAAAATCAAATGCCATGCTCTTCTCCTTTGAATCTACGAGCACAAACCATTAGGAAACAACTAAATCATACCTGCATTTACATAACAAATAACAGAAAAAATTATCTTCAGAAACACTTTTTTCATCGATATACTGCCTAGACGAACTAATTGTCATAATTGATACTCAATTTAAACAATTAGCTCTTAACAATCCTCTTTCAAAAGTCGCAAGTTTCACAGAGTGATTACGCAACGCACAGTAACCCCGATACGCTCGGCAACTCCGTTACACACAGTAACCCCAATACGCGTAGTGCATCCAAAACACACCTTGTCATCACAAGGCATTTTATCACAAAGTTAGACAAGGCTAACTTATAAGCATACAATAAGGCGAGAAACCCTTAGTACCCTTCGATTTTTTTTGGAAAGAGGTCGCTATGAAGCATCTCTCTGCGCGCGCTCCACTGGGCTTGCGCGCATATTTTACCAGCGCCGCAAAGTCAACCAGTTCCGTACGCTCTTCTGCACCAGCGTGCTCTCCCCGCGCTACACGCACAGGCGTCGCACAGCGTAGCTCAACTATGACCCGCAGGTCAGTGTTCACCTTGCTCGGCTCTGGATCTGTCGCAGCAATCACATCGCTCGCAGCTTGCGGTCCACGCGATTCTGCAGCCAGCTCGAGCTCCGCACAAAACCAGAACCCTGCCACTCCTCTCGTCTTGACCACCTTCACCGTCATTCAAGACATGGCTTCTCGCGTTGCGGGCGAGTTTTGCCAGATAGAATCCATCACCAAAGCCGGTGCCGAAATCCACGACTACGAACCCACGCCCGACGACCTCAAACGCGCGCAAAAAGCCCAGCTTATCCTCAACAATGGTTTGGGACTTGAGCGCTGGTTTGAGCGCTTTGTTGCCGACTCGCCAGCACAGCGCGCTGACCTCAGCGAAGGCATCACCGCCATCCCCATCGCCGAGGGTGACTACCAGGGCCAGGCCAATCCACACGCGTGGATGTCGCCCGCAAACGGCAAGATCTATGTCGAGAATATCGTCCGCGCACTCAGCAACCTTGTCCCTGACCACGCCAAAGACTTCGAAACTAACGGCGACGCCTACAAGAAGGAGCTCGACAACATTTCCTCCCACCTGATTGAGGAGCTCAGCGCCCTGCCGGAAAACCAGCGAACACTGGTTACCTGCGAAGGGGCCTTCTCATACCTGTGCCGCGACACCAACATGAAGGAGCTCTACCTCTGGGCCGTTAACGCCGCTGATGAAGGCACTCCGCAGCAGATTGCCAAGGTTGTCGAAGCCGTAAAGGCGCAGCAAATTCCTGCGGTGTTCTGCGAGTCAACGGTCAGTCCTAAGGCAATGCAGCAAGTCGCCAATGAGACGGGTGCCGTCCTCAAAAACGACGAGAAGCACCTTCTGTACGTAGACTCACTCTCAGATACAGATGGTCCCGTGCCCACCTATCTTGAGCTGCTCCAACATGATGCCGACGCAATCGTATCCGGTCTCACGGGAAGGTAGCGCGGTCAATGACTCTTTCTGTTTCACATCTGTATGCCTGGTACGAGAAAAAAGACCGCGAGAAACCCATCATTCATGACGTGAATTTCTCGCTCTCAACAGGAGATCTTTGCGCACTTGTTGGCGTAAACGGTGCAGGCAAGTCTACGCTCTTCAAAGCGCTCATGAGTACTATCGAGTATAGAGGTTCAATAACCTGGGGTAAGCAGACTCTTACACAAGCACGTAAACAGGGCAAAGTCAGCTACGTTCCTCAAACGGAGGCAATCGACGCAACATTTCCGCTGCTTGTTAAAGATATTGTCATGCAGGGAAGATACGCTCACCAAGGCTGGATGCGCATTCCTTCCACAGAAGACAAAAAACTGGTTATGCAAGCGCTTGAGCGTGTAGACCTAGCTGACCTTGCAGATCGTCCTCTAGCTCAGCTCTCTGGTGGCCAGAGAAAGCGGGTATTTGTAGCACGCGGAATTGCGCAAGCTGCGGAGCTCATGTTTCTTGATGAGCCATTTGCGGGAGTGGATGCTCGCTCTGAGGCCATCATCACCGAGCAACTCAATAACCTCAGCAAAGAAGGCAAGACGCTGCTTGTCTCAATTCATGACATTAACTTGGCTCAGGAAAAATTCCCGCTTTGCATGGTCATTAACAGAACAATCACTGCACACGGCCTCTCAAAAGAAATTCTTTCTGAAGATAGCCTCTTGGAGAATTTGGGTATTTCCGAAGATACGCATATTGAGGAGGTGCTCCATGCCTGAGGTAGATATTCTCCAATACGCGTTTATGCAGCGAGCTCTTATCACAGGCGTTACAACCGCCATAGTTTGCGGTCTTTTAAGCTGTTGGATTACTCATATGGGATGGTCGCTCATGGGCGACGCGATTTCGCATTCTATTCTTCCAGGTGTTGTTATTTCTCACCTACTCGGACTTCCCTATCTAGTGGGAGCACTTGTATTTGCTCTCATAACTGTGGTGTTAGTCGGACAAGTCAAAAAGAGCCAGATTGTACGTCCCGATACTGCTATTGGTATCGTATTTACAACATTTTTTGCACTGGGAACAGTTCTTATATCAAAAGTCCCCAGCCAAATTAACTTGTCCCACATTCTGTTTGGAAACCTTCTGGGAGTCACCACACCTGATATGCTGCAGGTACTGTGCATTGGTTTACCCATTGCGCTTCTACTTCTGCTCAAAAACAAGGACCTGACCTTGCTTTCATTTGATCCAACGCAGGTCCAGGCAATTGGCCTCTCAACTAAAACGCTGACCACATTCTTGCTAGTTGCTCTTGCGCTTGCGATTGTCATATCGCTCCAGGCAGTTGGCGTAATCCTGTCAGTCTCGCTTCTTATTGTTCCTGGTGCCTGCGCAAGACTTCTCACCGACCAAATGAGACATATGCTCTGGATTTCTCCACTCATTGCCACACTTAGTGTGCTCATTGGAATCACCGGTAGCTATTACCTTGATGCTTCATCAGGAGGAATGATAGGACTCAC
>CAUVJF010000075.1:0-3801 GCA_963552125.1 uncultured Atopobium sp. | reverse complement strand
GGGGTGACCTCACGAGAATCGCTTGCAACATCGGTAAGCTGTGCGTTTTGATCCACCGCGTCAAGATGCGCGGTAGTGTACTCGATGTTCTTGCTGGTAAAGAGCGCCAGGAGCTCGTGTAATGTCATCCTCAAAAGTCCTTCGATAGCTGTTTGGCGCAAGCACAGCGCCCCAAAGACAGTATCAATAGTTTAGCCGTCTAACCCCACTTGTGCTGGCGACAGTACAACTTTCTTGGCTCTTGTACGCAAGCGTCACATCCTCATGGCGAGAAAATCATCGATTTTGCTTGACTCACTGAGAGCTGCGAGGTATAGTACTTGTTCGCGCAAGCGTTTATATTGCGGGGTGGAGCAGTCTGGTAGCTCGTCGGGCTCATAACCCGAAGGTCGTAGGTTCAAATCCTGCCCCCGCGACCATAAGAATTTCAAACCCGCCCTCGGCGGGTTTTTTGTTCGCAATCGGCGCTGGTTGGGCGGCTGTCTTAACAAGCCGTTGGGCAAGCCACCAACATCGCCTTTACGCACAAGAACCGCTTCCGCGCAGGAAAACACCCCTCTACGCGCCAAAGCCAAAGTTCAGCAAACGCTGCAGCCTCAGTTCAAGACCCTTGTGATGGTCATAGGAATCCAGCATACGTTGATAATTTGGGGCAGCAGCCGCCAGCTTCTCAACCAGCGCATCTGTTGTCTGCCTCACTGAGCGCAGGGGCTCAGGATGGTTTTTACCTTCGTTTTCTCCGCTTGCGATGCACCAGCGAATGTCCGAACGCACATGGCTCGTATCAAAAGTTTCAACAAAATCGGGAAACCACGTACTTGGGCTAGCCAGAAGATACTGGTCAAAGTGGCAGGTAGTCTGCATCTCAAAGAGGCTGCACAGACCCGACAAAGAATAGCCTAGCAAAGTAAGAGGACATGTACCCTGAGTGGTATGAGTAGCTAGAGCAGCGTACTTCTCGACAGCTGGAAGTACGACGTCAGAAAGAAATTCTTTTCCGAGCCCTCCAAAATTTGGAGCTTCTGTTCGCACGCTTGCCGCTGGCCAAGGGGAATAGCAGGCTTGATCAGATGGTGCGGTAATGGTGAGGCATTGGGGGAGCTTGGTCGCGTCAAGTTTCCCAGAAGCAAGAAGCGCAGCTATCTTGGGCATAAGCAGCGAGCCATGGAGAACAACAAGAAGACCTGGAACTTCGGAGCGTTCTCCGATAGTGATTGTACTGTCTGGTAAAGCTGATAGATCCATGAAGTTCCTCATCTGACCTCGTCTGTTATTGCCTGTTGGTACCGGCGCCGTCTCGCAGTAGACGTCTCGCAGGGAGCATCCCACAGAGGGATGTAGGTATTTTAAGCATTTCTCAACTCGCAGTCTTCTCACAACTCAAAATGTAAGATATAGTTAACTTTCAAAAAATTCCGCTGCGTCTGCGTAACGCGCTTTGTGCTTCTGTGTAACGCGCATTGTACGTTGTGCGTTGTGCGCAAAAACGGCAGCGTATCTTTAGAGGGGTAGTGTATGGTAAGAAAAGCCGGACCGTTCCGTCTTTTCATGGGCGTTCTCGTTGCAATTCTGGCAGCGAGCATTGTAATAACTTCGACGATGGGCGCCATTGGTGTGTCCCTACAAGACGCATACGCCGTGCTGACACATCATCTTTTTGGCATGCCGCTACCGGAGGCTCTAGCTGCAGGAGGACCTGTCGAGAAGGTCGTCTGGTCGCTGCGCTTTCCCCGCATCATCTTAGGAGTGGTAGCTGGAGCTGGCCTTGCTCTTGCGGGTGTTGTCATGCAAGCGTCAGTTCAAAATACCTTGGCTGAACCGTATATTTTGGGCATTTCATCAGGAGCTTCGTGCGGAGCCACCTGTGCCATCATGCTTGGAGCCGGCGCAGTACACGTTGTGGGAGTTTCTTCGGTACCGCTGTTTTCATTTATCGGTTCAACAATAGCAACTGTAGGCGTTTTGTTGTTGGCGTCTACCGGCGGACATATGACGTCATCAAAGCTTGTTCTCTCGGGCATGATTTTGAATGCCCTGTTCACGGCGCTGTCTAATTTCATTATTACTATCGCCGCTAATGCTGAGGGCATGATGGATTTGAAGTTTTGGACCATGGGCTCTTTGGCACGAGCAAGCTGGGGAAATGTTGGCGTTTCCGTTGTTGTAGTACTTCTCGTCAGTGTGTTTTTCTTAACGCAGTTCCGCTCTCTCAATGTGCTTCTAATGGGAGACGAGGCTGCTACAACGCTTGGCCTCAATACCAATTTGTGCAGATGGGCATACCTGACCATTTCTGCGCTTATGGTTGGCACATTTGTTTCATCAGTAGGAACCATCGGTTTTGTTGGTCTTATCATTCCGCATATTGCGCGCTCGTTTGTTGGGTCCGATCACCGAAGACTGGTTCCAACGGCGCTGGTACTTGGAGCAATCTTCATTCTTTGGGCAGATGCATGCGCTCGAACCATCCTAGGCAACGCCGAAGTTCCTATTGGTATTCTGACCGCTGTTGTTGGTGCGCCGTTCTTTGTCTACATCATGGTTGCACGTAACTACAGCTTTAGGGATGGTGAGTAGCATGCGCCTTGAAGTGCAAAATGTTTCGGTCACCATTCACAACAAGCCGATTGTAAAGGACGTCTCGCTTAACGTGGCAGATGGCGAGTTTGTGGGCATCCTCGGTCCTAATGGATCCGGCAAGTCAACGCTTTTGCGAGCAATTTACGGCCTTGGTCATCGCTATGACGGCCATATTTTGTGGGACGAACGCGACGCCACTGAGATATCACGACGTGACTTTGCGCGTAAGGTTGCAGTTGTAAGCCAGTTTAACTCGTTGTCCTTTGACTTTACCGTTCGCGAGATTGTGTCGTTGGGACGCAGTCCTCATCAGTCGGCGCTGTCAAAAGAATCCGATCACGACGAGTCAATCGTGTCTGACGTTATTCAAAAAGTTGGCCTTTCTCGCTTTGAAGACCGCTCGTTTGCCACGCTTTCAGGTGGCGAGAAACAACGTGTCATGTTGGCTCGTGCGTTGGCTCAGGAACCAGAGTTTCTGGTGCTTGATGAGCCTACTAATCACCTGGATATCACGTACCAGATTGATATTTTACGCCTTGTTCGCAATCTTGGTATCAGCTGCCTGGCTGTTTTGCATGACATTGTGATGGCAGCTCATTATGTCGACCGCCTGTATTTCTTAAAAGAGGGGACTATTGTTTCTGAGGGAGCACCTGAGGACATTGTGACCCCTGAGTTACTTGCTGATGTGTATGGCGTTGAGGGTGCGGTGAGGCCATCAACTGCTGGAAACGGTATCAGCATTGATTACGTGTATTAATCGCCTGTTGAGTATCAACAGATGAATGAAAGGATATCCGATGGATCCTCGTGTAAGTTCAAATCTCTTTACGAGAAGGAATTTTTTGAGCATTGCGGCAGGATTTGCTGCAACTGCTGCTGGACTGGGTCTTACTGCGTGCAACAATGCACCGTCTAGCCCATCTACCCCTGCTACAGAAGAAAAGAAATCAGCCAATACGAGCTATCCAGTTTCGTTCAAGCTCTATGACGGTGACGGCAACGAGTTTGAGGCCAAGTTTGACAAGGCTCCTGAGAGCGTTGTTACCCTGACAGATTCTGCAGCCGAGATTCTGCTGCGTCTGGGCCTTGGCTCCAAGATTATTGGCACCATCAAGCCTGATGCGCCAATGCCTTCAGATATTGCTGATGAGTATGCAAAGATCAAGCAGCTGGGCGATAAGAAGAGTCTTTCTCGCGAGGTTGTTGTTGCCGCTAATC
>CAUVJF010000074.1:0-3804 GCA_963552125.1 uncultured Atopobium sp. | reverse complement strand
AAGGACAATTCTTACTATAAAGAGATTATAAAAAGATTAAAGTCTTGACTTGTTTTTTAATGAGCAGCACAATTAAATGGTATGGATTTTAGCAGTTAAATACTGTTTTTTATTGGAGGGTATACGGCTTGAACCTCTGGGTAACCATGTTTTGTGTTTTCCTCTCGGCTGGTCTTGGTTCAGCTCTGATTACCCCTGCCGTTCGTCAACTGGCTTGGAAGCTTGGAGTTGTCGATAAACCCTCTGCGCGTCGAGTCAATAAAAAACCTATTCCTCGCATGGGCGGCGTTGCAATTTTCTTTGGGTTAGCCGTTGCTATGCTGGTGCGTTATGGCGTTGAAGCAATCCTTGGACATGCCGAGATTACGCTTTCTTCTCGCTATTATCTCAACGTCAACTTCTGGATTGTTGGCGCTGCATTTGCGGTAATTTTCTTGACCGGCTTGCTTGACGACATTTTTTCTCTCAAGCCTATTCAGAAACTCGCTGGTCAGGTAATTGCAGCAAGCATCGCGGCTGCAAGCGGTCTGATTATCGGTAACGTTGTTGATCCGTTTTCCGCGTACGGCTTTGTGGATCTTGGATGGCTCGCCTATCCAGCAACTGTCATTTACCTGGTTGCTTACGCCAACATTATTAACCTCATTGATGGTCTTGATGGACTTTCTGCAGGTATATCTTGCATTGCCTCTACCACTATGTTTGTGCTTTCCATTTGGGCGGGCCGCTTTGACGCAGCGCTTTTAAGTGCAGCAATCGCAGGCACCACACTGGGATTTTTAGTTCACAACTCGTATCCTGCAACAATTTTTATGGGCGATTCTGGTTCGCTAACCTTGGGATTTGCTCTGGGAACAATTTCGCTTTTGTCCGTCACTCGTTGGGCGGGACTCACAACCATCATTGTTCCTCTCGTCGTTGCAGGTATTCCAATCATCGATACCTTCTCTGCGATTGTTCGCCGTACCCGCGCGCACGTCAGTTTTGCCACTGCCGACCGCGGACACATCCATCACCGTTTGATGGCTCACGGTTATAATCAGCGCCAAGCGGTACTTTTGATGTACGGTTGGACTGCCCTTCTGTGCGTTGGTTCGCTCATTATGACGCAGGTCAATACGCTGCCTCGTATTGCAATTTTTGTCATGCTACTTACTATGTCTGCTTTCTTTGCAAAGTACCTGCACCTTTTTGAGCCTGTTCTGCTTCACCATACTGATCCAAAGACTGGTGAAGACGAACTCATTACCCCTAAAGATCCAGGCTTCGATGAAGAGATTAAGCAGCTCCATGAAGAAGAACACGAGCACATCGAAGAGCTCATTCACAGAGACCATAAGAGCGAATAAGCTGGGAAACGGACGCTCGTAAATTGGTTTTCCGTGCGCTCGCGGTTCCGTTTACAGCTGCGGTTGCGGCTGCAACTACACGGGTTTCTTGGCCTCTGAGCTGCGCGTTCTTCTCGCCAAGTGCGCAAATGACACACTCTTCTCACTAAGGTCGACTTTGCAACATTACGCGCCTGAAAAGTGCAAAGAATCTGTATTTGAGGCACAGATTCTTTGCAGAAATCAGGCAAATCCACAGTTTCTTTTACATTTTTAGGCAAAAGTTACAGATTCTTTGAAGAAATCAGGCACGTAAAAGATAGACTACGTGTCCCTGAATTTTTGAGCCTGAAAGCTGCATCATGTCTGAGTAAATTTACTCAGACATGGCGAGAAAACCGGCAAAACCACTCAGACTTGGTGCGTTTTTTCGGCAAATCGTTCAGACATGGCGAGAAAATCAGGCTCGCCGAGACCTCAACGGAGCGCCGGGACCTCAACGGAGTTTCTCGCCAAAAGAAAACCCCGCACGTCCTAAAGACGTACGGGGTAAGCTATCTAGCTGCGAAGAAATCGCTCAGAGTGTACTGAGCTGTTCAGCTGGAGCCGCTCAGAAAGAGCCGCTTAGCTGAAGTTACTCAGCGAGAGCCTTCTTAGCAATCTCTGCAAGATCTGCGAAGCCCTGCTCGTCAGAGTAAGCAATCTCTGCGAGAACCTTGCGGTCAAGCTCAACACCAGCGAGCTTGAGGCCGTACATGAACTTGCTGTAAGAAAGGTCGTTGATGCGTGCTGCAGCGTTGATACGCTGAATCCACAGTGCGCGGAAATCACGCTTCTTGTTACGACGATCACGGTAAGCATACTGACCAGAATGCTGTGCCTGCTCCTTCATACCACGGAAGGTACGAGAGGAAGTTCCGTAATAACCCTTTGTGCGCTCGACGAGCGTCTGACGCTTCTTGCGGCCAGCAACTGCGCGCTTAACTCTTGCCATATCTAATCACTCCTTGTTATTTGATCTGGTGGGTGGCGCGCTTAGTTCTTAGCGCCCATACGCTGAGAAACTACTGCTGCATCGCCAGCGGAAAGAACAGCTTCTTTACGGAAGCCACGGATACGCTTCTGGGACTTCTTGGTAAGAATGTGGCTCTTAAAAGCCTTAGCACGCATAATCTTGCCAGTACCGGTGCGGCGGAAACGCTTAGCCGAACCCTTGTGCGTCTTCATCTTAGGCATACTACTTCTCCTCCTGTGTGGTGCCATCCTCAGCACCCTCGGGCTTCTCGTCAAACGCTCCCTTGATTGGAGCAACGAGCATGTGCATGTTACGGCCTTCAATGAGCGGTTTCTGCTCAATTGTGGCAAAAGGCTTCAAATCTTCAGCAAGGCGATCAAGTACAATACGGCCCTGCTCTGGGTGAGCCATCTCGCGTCCACGGAACATGATGGTAATCTTGACGCGTGCTCCCTTCTTGAGGAAGCGCAGTACGTGACCCTTCTTGGTCTCGTAATCGCCCACATCAATCTTTGGGCGGAACTTCATCTCTTTGACTTCGATCTTGACCTGGTTCTTGCGAGCTGCCTTGGCCTTGCGAGCCTGCTCATACTTGAACTTACTGTAATCAAGAATCTTGCATACAGGAGGCTCGGCATTTGGAGCAATCTCTACGAGATCAAGACCGTGCTCACGAGCTCTCTTCATTGCATCATTGACGCCAAAAAGACCAAGCTGACTACCATCAGCGTCAATAAGACGGCACGTGCGAGCAGTGATTTCCTCATTAATGCGAGGACCATCGTTCTTGGCTATCTTGTACACCTTCCCTCTTGGACAATTGCTTGTCCGCCAATAAAAAACCCAGTGCACAAGCAACTGGGAGACAATACGCACAGGTAGCGTGCGAAGGTTAAATTGTCTGACCAGACAGCTGCTTTTGCGCTGTGTAGGTGGGGACTCACGTTCAATCCCGCTTCAAAAGTACCTTGTAAGGTTACCTCTAACAAGAAGACATTACAAGTACCAAGTTAGATATGACGAGAAATTCACATCTAGCTTAAACTTTTAGCTGGTGCCCGAGGTGGGACTTGAACCCACACGAGTTTCCTCAAAGGTTTTTGAGACCTCCGCGTCTGCCATTCCGCCACTCGGGCTAAAAAGTTTGCATAGGTACTATACCGCACCTATGCAAATCTGTCTTGCTAAATCATCAAAGTTATAGCTGATTTAATCCTGTAAGAAAGGGTTAGTTGCTATCTCTGCCTCAAGAGACGTTTGATTTCCATGTCCTGACAAAATAATGGAGGTTGGATCAAGCTCTGTCTTGATGCGGTTCAGAGAAGCTTTAAGTGTTTCAAAGTTGCCGCCTGGAAGGTCTGTTCTTCCTGCAGAGCCCTGGAAAAGCGTATCGCCTACAAAAACGGCGCCAGTAGCAGTTCCCTCACCCACCAAAACAATGCCGCCAGGAGTGTGACCAGG
>CAUVJF010000073.1:0-3911 GCA_963552125.1 uncultured Atopobium sp. | reverse complement strand
CCCGCCTGCGCAGCGCCGTTGACTCCATGGAGCTCATCTGCGGACACGACTGGTGGCCAGTTCCTAGCTACAACAAGATGCTCTTCTACGTCTAATTCTTCATCAGGGCTTCTTGGCGAGAAACCCGGTCTTCTCGCCACTCCATCTATACAGCAAAACGGCTCAGTTTACCTGGGCCGTTTTTTGTATCCAAACTCATAAGATGTGGCAAAGGTTATGCGTTGACCAACTTACTGTATGCAGCATGGACGTCTTCAAGCTTGATGAGATTGCCTTCAGCATCGGTGGGAGCAGGAGCTATCTGCATTGATTCACTTACTGCTGTCAAATTCAGACGATCCGCATACCAAGGCGTTGGTGTTCCCTCAATAACTGGCGAGAAGAACGAGTCCATTTCTCCCATGTGTTCAGCAGAATCTCGTTTGGTAATAAATTCCTGCCATAAATACGCTGAATACGTATGTTTTGACCCCTGGCATACAAATGACCTTATCGTAGAGAAATAAGAAGTGCCTGGCAGAATAACTGAAAGATTATCAAAATCGTCTTTAGTAATTGCCCTATAAGCAGCGCTCAGCGGACAAACACAAGCCCTGTACCTGCCAAATCCTGTGTCTCTAATAGCTTGATGGGTACTCTCAGAAAATGCGTCAACATTTTCAAACAAACTTTGGATAATTTGAGCGCCTTTATCCAGACCATACTGGCCTAAAAAGAGCGATTCAAACTTCTTGCCCGTATACGTAAGTGCGGGGTCAGGAATAACATACCTTCCACGGAGGCCATCTGTAAGAAGATCGGTCCATTCGTGAGGACGCAAAATCTTTTTCTCATTAAGGCGTTCTTGATTTACCAGTAAAACCAATGGATCTGCAGCGTAGGCATACCAGTGTCCGTTGGCGTCAAAAAACTCAGGGCGCACATACTGGTCTGTTGAAGAAACTTCAAACGATTGACAATATGCGGAAGTCTCAAAATTTTGCATGAGAGCTTCGCTTGCCAGAAAAATAACATCGGGATTATCAAAACCCCAATCAGTGTCAGATTTAGTATCAGAAGTTTCAGACTCCGCACTCTTACCAGAAGCGTATGTTTGCTTAATAAACTCTTGAATTTCTTCCTCTGTTGCCTCACCCACCGTAACAGGCAGAGAAAACATTCTTGAATATGTCTCTACCAGGGGCCTTACCGCTTCTTTGGAAGTGCAAAGCAGATTGAGAGAGCCTTCTCGCTGTGCAAGTTGAATGAGCGCTCGAGCATAGCCTGGAACTTTTGAATTAAGCTGTGGAGGAAGAAGCTCCTGCTGAACATAAGAAATTCCTGGGCTCAAAACGTTTGCTACGGTTGCTATTACGGGTGCAGCAACCGCTGAGACAGCCAGGATGATAAATGAGGTTCGTGTAACAGAAGTGGCAGTTGGTGGAGTGATCTTCTCGTCAGGGTCTTTTGGTCCAAAAGTTTTATGCAGCTTCTGGCGCAGACAATCTGGGATAAACTTCACGCTACCTCCTTACCTGCTACTCAGTCCATCTGGTCGAACAAATTTTATCCAAAAAAGGCTTTTAGTCCAATCAGGATAAGCACCGCACCACCGACCATCTCGGCGCGGTCGCCCAAAAGCGAGCCGAGTTTTTTACCAACGAACAATGCAATGGTGCAGAGGATGACGGTAATAATACCAAAGAGTGCCGAGGCAACCAAAATGTCTACGCTATGTGCCCTAAAACTTACACCAACAGCAAATGCGTCGATTGCTGTAGCAACAGCTTGAAAGAGCAGCTTTCCATAAGAGAGCGTCGTAGCGCCTTGCTGGGCTTCTTCTTCGTCTTCCTCAGAAGCGTCTTCTTTGAGCGCCTTATAGCCGCTGTACAGCATGTTTGAACCGATGAAGCCAAGGATGACTAAAGAGACCATTCCTGCATACTTCTCAATCAATTCTGCTGCAATGCCGCCAACAAAATAACCGGCAAGAGGCATACCAAACTGAAAGAGGCCAAAGAAAAGAGGCATGCGCATAAGGCGAGAAACCCTATGGTCATCAAAGGCAAAAGTATTAGAGATAGTGACAGAGAATGCATCAGTTGCAAGCGCCACACCAAGCAGTAAAATTTCCAGTAGACCCATGTGTGAGTTCCTAGGTATCATTAAATCTTGTAACACAAAGATGAAATTTTAACGCCTATGAGCGTTTTTCAGCTACTCTTATACTGAAAAACTACAAGGAGTATTATGCCTGCTTTAATAACCCACTATCTGTTTGGTGCAGAGGTGGTTAATGATTTGCCCAAAGAGCTCATTGCCACTGAAGCTGAGGTTAATGCATTTTTGCTCGGAAACCAGGGGCCTGATCCCTTCCTTGCACGTCATCTAGCCTGGCCAAACCACTCACTTGCCTGCAATAGGCTGCATCGTCGTATGCACGCAGGCCATATTGTTGACGCATTTTTATCCATTCGCGATGGTGTTTCTCGCCTCCCGCAGAGCGACATGCCAGCTGGTCGTGCGTTTGCGCTTGGCCTCTTAGCACACTACGCACTAGATAGGATTGTCCATCCGTTTGTGTATTCCCAGCAAGATGCGCTGATTGAGGCGGAACCATCTCTCAAAAATGCCTACAGAGAGCTCCATCCTATTATCGAAACGGATTTGGATTCATATCTTCTTTGGCACATGCGCCACACTACCGTTGAGACGTTTCCTCCAGCTGAGGTGCTTGAAGCCATTGAATCCACCAAACACGTTGGTGGCGCGCTTTTCTCGCAAGTAGCGCTTCAGGTCTTTGACCTTAATGTTGGCGTTGGTGAGTACGAGAAAGCCCTCCAGGACTACGCTCGCATTTACCACACGGTAGAGCGCACTGATCCTAAATACACTACCAAGCTTCCTGACGTTTTATACAAGACCGAGAAGTTCATGCGTCCTTCAAACAATTCGTACGTTGCCGCAATGGCTCACCGTATTGTTATGACTGAGGACTTCCCTACCGCTAATCTCAAGCGTCTTCCTTGGAAAGAGCCTTACACAGGAGAAATTAAGACTGAAAGTATTCTTGATCTTATGGATGAAGCTCGTGAGTTCTACAAAGAGCTTGTTCAGGCAACTATCTTAGGTCAAAGAATCACCTTGGAAGAACTGGTCGACGGTATCAATTACATGGGCAAACCCGTTGTAGAAATGGTTGATGACGAGGACTAACTCGCGGCAAAATACAAATGCGTTGAGCATTCAAACACGTAAGAGAAAAGCGGCTACTTGAACTGCGTCCCAAAACTTGGACACGAGAAATGGGAGGCAGTTCAAAACACACCTAAGTCGGATAATCTGTCAAAAAGACGTATACATGACGCAGAAATTACCACAAACATGCAGATTATCGTCATTAGGTGTGTAAAATGCCCGCAATTGAGCAGAATATCTGACTTAGGTGTGTTCCGTAGATACAGAATTCATCGATAGTTAAATTTCTTATATTTCTCTATTCATGTTTAAGCATATTAGATGAAGTTTATGCATAGAGATGCATATCAGGTAGTGCGACCACCTAGCTGCCTAGCTATCTTGATTAGGAACATGTCAATTCTTCAGCAGAACACAAGAAAGCTGCGCTATTTTGTGGGCCAGACCTAAAAGCCGACGCTAACACGCTGCAGAATCATAATCACCCGCATATGAACTGCCTCCCATTTCTTGGACATAAGAAATGGGAGGCAGTTCACTTAGTAGTCGCCTTTTTGCTAACGCTTATCCACAAACTGATGCATGCTGTAGAAATGCATGCTGTAGAAATGCATGCTGAAGAAGCTGGTTTTACAGAAGTGCTTCTTCCCACACAGGCTCTTTAAATCCAAGAAGAATAGTATTGCCTGCAACAACCAATGGGCGCTTGACCAGCATGCCTGTGGTGGCAAGCA
>CAUVJF010000072.1:0-4166 GCA_963552125.1 uncultured Atopobium sp. | reverse complement strand
TGCTGTTTTACCTGTTTCTGACTGCTCCATGCGTTTCTCGATACTGCCAACTACCTTAATAAGTGGCAAGGTAATTGCCAAATAGAACAGAGCGGCTGTCATATATGGCGTCATGTTTCCCGTTGAGGTGGTGAGGTTTTTAGCAAACATCATCAGCTCCATAACACCTACAGAAGAAAGCAGCGAGGTATCTTTGTAGGAAGTAATAAAGTCGCTGGTAAGAGGTGGGATAACCCGACGGATAGTTTGAGGAATGATAATAAACGTCATGGTCTGGAAACGATTCATACCAAGAGAGCTTGCTGCCTCATACTGACCCTGCGGAATTGATTGAATGCCCGCGCGGAAAATCTCAGAAAGATACGCAGAAGAGTTAATAGCAACCACAATAAAGCCAAGCAAATTGGTGTCCAGATTGATATTTAACATAGGAAGACCAAAGAACAGAATATAAATCTGCAGGAAGAATGGGGTTCCACGCAACAAATTGATATATACCACCGCAAGTGCACGCAGGAGCGGATTCTTAGAAATCTTCAGCAGCGCAAAGCCCATTCCCAGCACAATAGCTACAGGATAAGCACAAATTACAATTGCAAGGCAAACCAGCCATCCAGGAAAGAGCATTACCACTGAAGAGACAATCAGTTGAGGCTTTAAGAACATCCCCAAAAAGTGGTTGGAATTCCACGCTTCAACCCAAGGCTGAGCATCAAGCCAATTCACCAGAGCCTGAACAGGTGTGTTAGGAATAATGGTGATTTCGGGAGAAGAAGCAAGCTTTTGAGTTCCCTGCTCAGTGGTATATGTTCCCTCAACAGTGTACGAACCTCCGTCAGCAGGAAACTTCATGCCGGAAATCTCTACACGAATCAGCTTTTGAGCATCCACGGGTGTTGCAAAAGAGATCACAACCTGCGTTCCCTGGACGCTTGTAGTTGCCTCGATCTTCTCGCGCGTAAGACCTGAAAGAACGGTCACCTTAGTAGTTGCGCTCTGCAGATCGGAGCCCTCTGGAAGCTGCAAAGTAAGCTGAGAGACCTGCTCGTCCTCAACTGTTCCCTCCCAGGTCAAACGAGTCTCTTTGCCACCGATAACACCGTTACCTTCCGTTTGGTTTGATTTAGCCGTTGCCTTGTTTGTGGTAAGGGCAAACGCACTCTGAACAGAAAACACGCTCAGAGACATAAAGAACAGCCCACTCAAAAGAAGCGTGGCGAGAAGAACTACAAGCAGCGAGGAGTACGCACGATTATGCGGGAGCTTTGACTTAGCTGAATTATAAGCCGTACTCTGAGGCGCAGATTCAGCTTTGAAACTCGCAAATGACATGCACAAGGACAGTTGCTGTCCTGACATAGTTTTGTGCAAAAGTGCAATCACGTGTAACTCCTTTAGTGCTTGAGATGCCTAAGCGCTGATACTAAAACAGAGCAGTGCTTGAAGCCAAATCTGACTTCAAACACTTTTGCTGAGCTGGTAAAACTAGATGTTAGAGCCAAACCATTTGGTTTTGAGAGAAGTCATGGTTCCGTCCTTCTCCATGTCTGCAAGAACCTTGTTGATTGCCTCGGTCAGCGCAGGATTGTCCTTGGAAACTACAATGCCGTACTGCTCACCTGTTGGAATCTCTTTTGCAATAGTCAGATCAGAATATGAAGTGCTAATCAGATTAGAAGCAACAGGCAAGTCAATGACCATAGCATCGTACAAACCGGTTTGGACTCCTGCCATTGCTGCAGCAACATCGTCTACAGAAACAATAGTTGCCTTTGGAAGGTTCTCCTTGACCCAATCCTCGCCGGAAGTACCTGTCTGAACAACAACCTTCTTAGAGGCGTCGTTGAGCGTCTGCTCGGTCTCGGTGCTGCCAGACTTAACAACCAGGGACTGATTGGAGTCGAGGTAAGAAGTAGTGAAGTCTACCTCCTGTGAGCGATCGTCAGTGATAGTAATACCTGCGATAGCAACGTCTGCTTTGCCACCCTGCTTAATAGTTGGAACAAGGGTGTCAAACTTCTGGTTTGGCAGGTACGTAACCTCAAGATTGAGTCTTTTTGCAATCTCGGTAATAAGATCAACGTCAAAACCAACAGGAGTGGTTGAGTTACCTTCAAAGTACTCAAAAGGCTGGAAACCAAGCTCTGCTACAACGGTCAGATGACCCTTATTTACCAGCGTATAGCTTGAATCAGAGGATGAAGTAGTACCCTGTTGCGCATTTTCTTGCTTAGATGACGAGCAAGCCATAAGACCAACAAGTGTACATACCATAAAAACAGCAGCTACGCCCTTTAGGACATTCTTTTTTACGGTAGTAACCATTGACGATTTCATATTTGCCTCTTCCTGAATAAATCTGAGCTGAAATTCATTGGAATGAATTATAGAAAGCAAATATGAAAAATCTACTTATAATTTTTATCGTATTTCTCGTTTTTATTGCATAAAAATGGCGATAAGAACAACTTCTTTGCATAAATGACTATTATTTAGTCATTCTATCCAATAAAGACCAGGTAAAAGTAATTTTTTCAGTTCATAAAACGGTAACAATTTGAGAAAGCAAGCGGTAATCTTTGCGTAAAACAAGGGTTTCTCGTCAAAAAACCCTGCTCTGAATAAATCAGAACAGGGTTCAAAGGTACATATAAACGCAAGCAGAATAGTTGCTTAGCAACCAGCGTAATACTTTTGCGTATCCCAGTCAGTAACTGCCAGGCAATACTCACGCCACTCCTCTGCCTTGCGCTCGCACAGGTACGAGAAGATGTGCTCACCAAGAACATCTTTAAGAAGCTCTGACTGCTTGAAGCGCTCAAGTGCCTCTCCAAGATTAGTTGGGAGCTTCTCACCATAATCGGCAGGATTTCCACCCACAAACTCTTCAGGAAGCGAGAGACCTTCTTCAATGCCCTTGAGGCCAGCCATAAGCGTGACGGCATTGGCCAAATAAGGATTTGCAGTTGGATCAGGGATACGCAGCTCAGCACGGGTGGCAACATGCTTTCCTGGCTTATGCGTAGGAATACGAACCATAGCAGAACGGTTTTTACGACCCCAGGTTGCATAGGCAGGAATAGCATCACGATCAAAGCGCTTATAGGAATTAACCGTTGGGTTAGTAATAAGCATGTACTCGGGAGCGTACTTAATAAGACCTGCAATGTAGTGTTGAGCAAGCTCAGAAAGGTGGGCTTCGCTCTCAGTCTTTGGAGCCCAGAACAGAGACTCGCCATCGTGGTCAAGAAGCGACTGATTCAAAAGCATGGCTGAGCCAGGAACTCCCTGAAGAGGCTTTGGCATAAACGAAGCAAACACACCGTGAAGTGTTGCAATATGTCTGATAACCAGACGAGCAGTAACAATGTTATCCGCGCAAGTTAGTGCTTCTGCATAACGGAGCTCAACGCCGTTTTGAGCAGGGCCAGCTGCATGGAAAGAATACTGAACAGGAATAGAAAGATTCTCAAGTGCACGAGACGTGGAGTATCGAAGACTATGGCTGAGATCAGCAGAATTCAAATCAAGGTATCCAGCCTGGTCAATAGGCTTTGGCTCAGAGCCACTCACAAAATAAAAATACTCAAGCTTAGGACCAACATTTGCAACGTAGCCAAGGTCTTCTGCCTTGATAAAAGCATTTCTCAGTACAAGACGTGGGTCGCCCGTAAAGGCCTCGCGACGTGGAGTCTGAATGTCGCAGAATACGTTAGCAACTACACCGTCATCTGTCTTCCAGGGAAGAATCTGGAACGTGTCTGCATCGGGGAACGCGAGAAGATCTGACTGCTCCTGAGAGGCAAAGCCATCAACGTTAGAGCCATCAAAACCAATGCCCTCAACAAAAGCCTCTTCTAGCTCCTCAGGAGAAATAGAAAGAGCCTTTAATCCGCCGAGTACATCGGTAAAACAAAGACGCAGGTAGCGGACATCTCGTTCCTCTACCGTGCGAAGAATATAGTCAATTTTCTTATCCGTACTCATACGGTCCTCCCGGGTCAGAAAACTGGAATCGTAACTACCATGACACATTCTTGTTACGGCTATGTTTCCACTTCCCTGAAACCGGGTGAATGGTAAAAATTGTTAATGAAATTGTGACAATTGACCTATTGAGCGTCAAAAGCCTTATCAACGTCAGAAATCATTTTCTGAGCAACACC
>CAUVJF010000071.1:0-4249 GCA_963552125.1 uncultured Atopobium sp. | reverse complement strand
CCAGAAACAATGGTTGCCCTTACGTAATCCTCGCCGTACTCACTTACGATGTTTGCACGAACAATACGCGCAATCTGTGGCGTGTACATAAAGCCAATGGCAAAGATGATTGAAGGAACGCTGTTACCAAGAATAGAAACAAAGACCGCTGCAAGTGCAATGCCTGGGAACGACATGATGATGTCGAGCACGCGCATGATGACCTCAGAGACAGCCTTTCTAGAAACAGCGGCAATAGCACCAATAATTGAGCCACACAGTAGCGCCATACCCGTAGCACCAAAACCAATGACCAGTGAATACTGACCACCATAGAGCATACGAGAAAGAATATCGCGGCCCTTATCGTCAGTACCAAAAATGAATCCATTGCCTGGAGCCTGACGAGCGTTGAAGATCTCAAGTGGGTTATGTGGAGCAATAAAGTTTGCAAAGACAGAAGCAAGAACAACAAAGACAAGAATGACAAGAGCAATCTTGGAAGCTGTCTTCATCTTCTTAAAGCCACCAAAGGTTGAACCCTTTGCAGCAGCTTCTTCGAGTTTCTCGACTTGTTTTTTTCTAATTTGTACCATCGCACTACACCGTCCTAATGCGTGGGTTAATCAAGATGTACAACATATCAACAACAATGTTGATGATGATGAAGGACAGTGCAACGACAACAACAACGCCCTGAACAAGCATTGCCTCGTTACCCTGGATGCCCTCAAGAATTGCGGTACCCATGCCAGGAAGGTTAAAAATAACCTCGATAACAACGGCGCCACCCATGAGGTAACCAATCTTGAGGCCAAGCGTGGTTACAGGGGTAATAAGAGCGTTGCGCAATACGTTTCTTGCAATGACGATTCTCTCTGGAATACCAGCGCCGCGAGCAGTACGGACGTAGTCCTTATCCAGCTCCTCGACCATTGCGGTACGAACAATACGGGTCATCTGACCAGACATTGGAACCGCAAGTGCAAATGCTGGCATAATCATACGAGCCAGGTAGCCGACAAGATTTACCGTAGGATCTGGCAGCGCTCCAGAGGCAGGCAAAAGCTTGAGTGTAGACGCAAAGACCAGAATCAAAAGAACTGCCAACCAAAATGATGGCGTTGCAAGACCGGCAATTGAGAATACGCGGATGATTTGATCGGGCCATTGATCTCTATAGAGAGCCGCAATAACGCCCAACGTAAACGAAACTATTGCGCCAATAAAGAGACCCATAAAGGTCAACTGCATAGTTACTGGCAGAGCCTTTGAAATTCTTTCAGCAACTGAATAGTGAGAAGTGCCGTAGGTACCCAAGTTTCCATGAGCAACATCACCGATATAGCGTACATATCTCACAGGCCATGGGTCATCAAGGCCATTCTCAATGTGATACTGCTGGATAGCTTCTTCAGAAGCAGACTCTCCCAAGGCATTGTATGCAGGATCAACATGCGAGAAAGACATTAGGAAGAATACGAGAAAGGTGACGCCTAGAGCCATAATCGGGAGCGCAATAAGACGGCGTCCGATAAGACGTAATAGGTTGTTCACTATCTCCCCCTCTCTCTTTAAAACAAACCGTACAAATAAAATTTGATGAGACTTTAATCATCTCAGGACTAAATTTAGCGCACAAGAGCCCGAGCGTTATAAGTAAAACGCTCGGGCCCCAATGTATGAGATGCTAAGCGCGTGACGACAACAAATTAGCTAGCAGTAACTGTGTTGACATCAATGAAGGACAGGCCGGTGGTTCCGATGCCCTTGAAGCCCTTGAGAGCAACGCCGTTGCTGTTTGGCTTCTCGCTCCAGGAAGCGGTGAAGGTCTTAGCAAAGAGAACTGGGTACAGAGGTACGTTCTCAGCGATGATGTCGAAGCACTCGTTCCAAGTGGACTGCTGATCAGCGCCAGACTGGCCAAGAGCCTTGCTCATGAGCTCGTGAAGCTTATTCCACTCAGCAGACTCCTTCCATGGGCAACGCTTGGTCATCCAGACATTATCGCCATACCACCAGTTGAGCAGCAGGTCGACGTCTGCACCGAAGCAGGAAGGATCGCCAGGGGCAAGCAGGATGTCCCAAGAGCCGTCAGCTGCGTCAATTGCAGCATAGGTTGCTGGAGAAGTATCGGAAACGATGCTTACGTTAAAGCCAAGTGCGTCGAGGTCGTTCTTGACCTGAGTTGCCATGGACTTAACCTGCTCGTTATCGGTGGTGCGAAGAACGACATCACCAGGAGTGATACCAGACTCAGAAATGAGCTTCTTAGCCTTATCAACATCGTGTGCATAGACAGTGGATGCCTTGTGATAGTTAGCAAAGGAAGAAGGAAGGTAGCTGGTGGCAACCTCAGCCTGACCAGAGAATGCGTTTGCAAGCATCTTGTCTGTATCAAGTGCATAGAGGCATGCCTGGCGAACCTTAACGTTGTCCCAAGGAGCCTTGCCAAGGTTGAACATTGCAAAACGGACACCAAAACCCTGAACAGCGTCAACAGTGCAGCCTGCGCCCTTGAGCTGTTCTACAGCATCTGCAGGAACCATTTCCATAGCAAGGGTGGTTCCGTCCTGCTGAGCGGTCAGACGAGCAGTTGGATCCTTAAGGACGTCATAGTGGAGCTTATCGTCCTTAGCAGGAGTTGCACCGTTGTAGTTTTTGTTAGGAACAAGGTCAAGAGTGTTGTCAGAGATGGACTCAAACTGCCATGGACCAGAACCAACTGGCTGCTTCTTCATCTCATCCTGAGAGCTGCTTGCTGGAACAACGCGAACAATGGACAGACGCTCCTTGAGGAGGGAGAAGTTAGCAATAGTGGTCTTAACGGTGACAGTCTTGTCATCCTTCTTCTCTACGGAAGCAATTGGAGCAAGCATTGGAACGTAAACGCTACCCTTTGCAGAAGAACGGTTGAAGGACTCAACAACGTCATCTGCCTTTACCTCGTTACCATCAGAGAACTTTGCGCCGTCACGGATGGTAATCTCAAAGGTGTTATCGTCTACCTTCTTAGGATCAGCAGTAGCAAGCTCATTGAATGTTGAGTAGTCATGGAAGTTAAGACCGTAGAGGCCCTCAACTACCTGCCAGTTAACACCAAGAGCAAGTGCTGATGAAGTAGTAGATGGATCATAGTTCTGGGTTGAATAAGCGGTACCAGCAGTAATTGTGCCGCCGCCTTCCTTTCCAGATGGAGCTTCAGCTGCCTTCTGCTGTCCGCCACCGCAAGCGGTGAGGCCAAGGCCAGCTGCTACAGTTGCTCCGCCAAGGAAGCCGCGACGCGAAAGTGGACGGTTAATAAACTCGCTCATTTCTGCCTCTTTCTAAAAACTCTCCTTGCCACAACGTGGCACCAATGCCACTTGTGTGGCTTACATCTACATAACTATATGAAGAAAAGATATTTGTTCTGAAGACAGTTCGCCCAACGGTATTAATTTCTCGCTCATTGGCTGCTCAAAATATGAAAACGTGTTTTGTTGTATTATTTACTGCATATAAATCTTAATAGCAGCTAAGAAGGCCCGCAGTTAGCGGGCTTTACTATTATTTTACCTTGTATAATATATAAATTATTTAACTAACTACATAAATAGTAATCATTGTCAACTACCGTTTACCGATGATTTACTACCGTTTGCCTTTAGAAATTACGGATATGTTGTGAAGATTAAACAAGAGTCAGTCCAAAATGAACTGACTCTTGTCTTAGAACAGCAAAAACTCCGCAAAATTACTTAACTAAATCTACAACGCGCTCAGGGTTCGCCATAAAATCTAGATGTTCTTCCCCTAAATGAGATTCGATTATCTCTGATACTTGTTCGTCATTTTTTTCAATGTCAAAATTTCCATCTGCTGGGCTATAACGTCCTAAATAGCCATCAGCTAGATAAGGTGGCGGCCATCCACTTAACCCTACGCCACAAAAATTTCTAACTAGGCATCTATAATTTCTATTATGCATTTCTTGTAGCAGTCCAGCGTTCCTTGTTTGAATCCACATTTTTGGAGTTCCAAAATAAGACCCAATGGCAAATAGCCCTAAATCTTGCTCAACTGTTCCAACAACCTTTTCTTGAGAGCTTATTACCCAATATAAATCTATATTCAATAAAAGTTGGTTAGCCTGACTGACTCCTAAAAACGGCCCAGAGATAGTAGCGGTCTCTAAGTCAATATTTTCTGCGGATCCAAAATCAGACTTAAGACCATTTCTCTTATTCTCATATTGTTGCACAACATACTGAGCTGCCTGCTTTTTTAA
>CAUVJF010000070.1:0-4352 GCA_963552125.1 uncultured Atopobium sp. | reverse complement strand
CGTAAACTATCTGCCCAAAGATTGATAAATGGCGTGCTTTTTGGAGTTTTTGTGTCACTAAAACGTATGGACATACAGACAGTTGTTGTCGGAGGAGGTCCCATCTCTTCCGTTATTGTCCTGCGTCTTCATGATCCACGCGGGGTCTCCACGCTCAGTCTACCTATTAAGATTGGCAACATTGAAGCCTCTGCTATCAGCCTTGGTATAGACCAAGAGTCTACCCAGAGACCACTCACACATGATCTTCTCCGCTCGGTCCTTGATTCGCTTGATGCGGACATTAAGAGCGTGCGCATTGTAGGTGTCCGTGGCACCACGTTCTTCTCGCAAATTGAACTTATCTCCAAAGAGGGAGAGCATATTTACGTGGACGCTCGTCCATCCGATGCAATTGCGCTGGCAGTAAGAACAAACGCCCCCATCTTTGCAGATGAGAGCGTTCTAGAAATTGCTGCTGCTCCGGATTTTACTGATGTCGAGAAGAACGTTCAGGCCCAAGAACTTGAAGAGTTCCACCAGTTTATTGAAGACCTCTCCCCTGAAGACTTCTCTTAAACCTGCCCTGAATCATATTTTTACACTAAGCTCCAAGCTGTATGGTCTGTGTGGAGCAGTTTGTGTGCACGCTCTGATCCCCGCTCTCCCAGGTAATTGTCATAGCAGGCAATAATCATAGGATTCTCGTGGCAGAAACGTACCTGGGCGGCGTTGTCCAACGTTCGTAAGACTTCCATTCTATCTGGAACACTATTACAGCCATCATGAATTGGCTGTCCACCACCGCCAACACAGCCTCCAGGACAGGCCATTACCTCAACAAAGTCATACGAAACTTCTCCTGCTGAGAGTGCTTCGAGCAGTTCTGAGGCGTTCTTTAGTCCATGAGCAATAGCTATGTTAAGCTTTTTACCAGGCAATTCAAAGGTTGCCTCTCGCCAGCCCTTCTCGCCACGAATAACTTCAAACGTGTCTACGCTTGGATTTTCTCCAGTAACAAAGTTGTAGGCACTGCGCAGGGCTGCTTCCATGACGCCACCCGTGGTGCCAAAGATTGTACCCGCGCCAGATCCAAAGCCCAGAGGTGTATCAAGGGGCTCTTCTGCAATCTGCGCCACATCAATATGAGCAGCTTTAATCATGCGGCAGAGCTCTCTGACCGTAAGAACGGTATCGACATCCTGATCTTCTCCATTTGCGCTGTTCATTGATGGGTATGCGGCTTCTTCTTTCTTTGCAATGCAAGGCATGGCGGAGACCGAATAAATGTCTTTTGAGTCAACTGCCAGAGCTTCAGCATAGTAACTCTTTGCAATAGCTCCAAACATTTGCTGCGGAGACTTAGCAGAGGACAGCTGTGGCAAAAACTCTGGATAGCGAGCCTTCACAAACCTTACCCAGCCAGGACAGCACGAGGTAAAGAGTGGGAACTTGTGATCTTTGCCGTCAGTGAGTATATGGATGAGCTCGGTTGCTTCCTCCATGATGGTAAGATCTGCCGCAAAATCAGTATCAAAGATGTAATCAAAACCAATCTTTCTCAGACAAGCTGCTAGGCGCTCTACTGTAGCTTTTTCTCGTGGTAGGCCAAGTTCTTCTCCCCAAGAAGTTCGCACCGAAGGAGCAATTTGAATGAGCGTTATCTTCTGCGGGTCATCAATTGCCTTAAGCACGCGCTCAGTATCATCTCGTTCTCTCAGGGCACCTGTTGGGCAATTAACCACACACTGTCCGCAGATGACGCAACCGGATTCTTGAATGGTCTTTTTACCTCGGACGTTAATGGATGCGTGAATGGTTCTATTAGAGATATCCCAAACACCAAGCGTCTGGACCTTCTCGCAAACCTGAATACATCTAAGGCACTTGATGCACTTATTATTGTCACGAATGAGCGGGAACGCCGTATTCCATTCCTCGTTAGGAAGCTTCTTTTCGTAAGGCTTTGAATAAATTCCCAGGTCATTTGCAAGAGACTGGAGCGAGCAGTTCTGTGAACGCACGCAACTTGTACACTCAGAATCGTGCTGAGAAAGCAGAAGTTGCACGTTTGTCCTGCGAACTTCTCGCGCCTTTGCGCTGTTTGTCTTTACTACCATGCCTTCAGCAACAACGGTGGTACAAGACGCCACAAGATGATCTGCGCCTTCTACCTCAACTGCACAAACACGACAGCCTCCTACCTCGTTGATGTCCTTGAGAAAGCATAAAGTAGGAATCTCAAGTCCAACAGAACGGGCGGCGTCCAGAATGGTCGTATTTTCTGGAACGGAAAGTTCAAAGTCATCAATTATGAGGTTTACCATTGGTGATTCCTTCCCCCTCTGAAGGCACCATAGCCAAAGTGGTCACAACGTAGACAGCGAGACGCTTCTTGATGAGCCTCTTCTTCTGTCAGGCCAATCTCAACCAAGTTCCAGTCGTGAACACGCTCAGATGACTCCCTTTCTTTCATCTCACAACGACCGCACTGCCTAAGACCCTTGATCTTCAGTGACGGAAGCTCCACGTTAAGCGTGACTTTGTGGTCACATCCAAGCGACCGGTCAATATTTGCAGCGGCAACTTTACCTGCTTCAATAGCTTTGATAACCGTTGAAGGTCCAGACTTACAATCTCCTCCCGAGAACACACCCGGGAATCCCTCAATAGAGCCGTCTGAAGCCGTCACAATTCTATTTTTCTGTACGGGAATGCCAATTGCCTCAAAGGTTTGGTACTCAATATCTTGTCCAATGGCAACAAATACCTTGTCACAGGGGACAACTCTGGTTTCTTCTTGCGATGCACGTGGAGCAGGACGGCCCCACTTAGGAGCGCCAATGATCTGTGGCTGGACGAGAAGACCGCTCACATTTCCAGCTCCATCTGAAACGATGGAAAGAGGAGAAGTAAGCTCCAAAATCTCGCACCCTTCTGCCTGAGCTCCAGCGATTTCTGCATCTTGTGCCGTCATATCTGCGATGCGCCTACGATAGACAATGGAAACCTTCTTGGCGCCCAGCCTGACGCTGGTACGAGCAACGTCCATGGCAACATTTCCGCCACCAACGACAACAATTTCCTGGCCAGAAAGATCTGGAATATCGTAATCCCCTACTGCGCGCAGAAGCTGAACTGCAGATTCAACACCGTTAAGATTTTCTCCCTCGAGACCAAGCTTTTTATCGGTATGTGCGCCAATTCCCACAAAGACTGAATCGTATATTTTTCGGAGCTCTTGAAGTTCTTCTCCCAAAACAGGATGTTCAAGCTCAACTTCAATACCGGCGGAAAGAAGCCAATCAATCTCTGACTGTAGCCGCTCGCGAGGTAAGCGATAGTTTGGAATTCCGTAGCGGAGCATGCCGCCCAAGTGTTTTCTCGCTTCAAAAATCTTTACACTGTGTCCCATGGTTGCCAGGTAATAGGCACATGAAAGACCTGCTGGTCCGCCGCCAATAACAGCAACTTTCTTTCCAGTTGCCGGCGAACACTCAGGAGTGTATGTCTCTTCCATATGCTCAGCCGCATAGCGCTTGAGCGCCAAAATATTGAGTGGGTTATCTACCATGGCACGACGACAGTGCATCTCGCAGGGGTGTTCGCAGACAAGGCCGCAGACCAGAGGTAGTGGATTGTCTTTTCTGATGACCTTGATAGCGTCGGTATAGCGTCCTTCTTCTACCAGAGAAATATATGCAGGAATATCAACGTGAGCAGGACACCCGCGTACGCATGGAACTTCTCCCTGCACGTCATAGCCACATGAGTGCGTCTTAACGTGCTGCTCAAAATCATCTCTGAAGCCGGAAAGTGCGGTGAGTACCATCTCTCCTGCTTCATAACCGATGGCACAATCGCTTGCAAGATATGCTGTTTTAGCAGTTCGTTCAATAAGCTCAAGGGTGTACTCAGTTGCTCTATTTTCAAGCACGTCATCAAGCAAATTGCTAAGAGCACTGAGTCCAATTCTACAAGGGGTGCATTTTCCACAACTCTGGGTAGCGCAGAGTCTTACCAGCGCAGCTGTAAATTCGACCGGGCAAGGCACAATTGAACTCACCGAGAGGCGACGCTCAAGAGCATCTCGCAAATCGTCCATTACGGTCTGTGCGTGGCTAAGCTCCATAACATGAAGTCTGGCCATTGTTCTCTCTCCGTTAATTCCAAAATGACTACTACGTGCAGTTTGACGCTAGTCGTTCCCTACTTTAGCCTAGGCAAAAAGGACAATTGGCGCATCTTTTATATAAATGTCATTACCGTTAACGTGCTTATTTCTTCGGTAAACGAAAAGAGCTCAAGGAATTTAATCCCTGAGCTCTTCAAATTACGTATAGCTGAAATGCTTATTCGTCATCATCCAGCAG
>CAUVJF010000069.1:0-4618 GCA_963552125.1 uncultured Atopobium sp. | reverse complement strand
TCCTCCTGGTCGTCCTCTGGTGAGGCGGTGACCAGGTTCTTATTAGCAATCTCCTCCAGACGAGTTTCTGGCTCGGAGACAATCAGGCGGTTCAGCGTAACGGTTCCAGACAGGCGGCCATCCTCGTCAGTAAGGTAGAGATAGCGGACGGTCTCAAAGTCTTCGTCTAGGTTGCGCAGGCGATCAAAAGCGTACGCAACGGTCTGATCCTCAGGAACAGAAAGCGCCTCGGACGTCATAATACGGCCAGCGGTATACTCGCGATATCCCAGCAGCTGCCTAATTGCGCGCTGCTCCTTAACGCCCATCAAGCGCAGGAGTTTCTCGGCACGGTCATAGCTCAGCTCGGAGACAAGCTCGGCTGCGTCGTCTGGGTCCATCTCGGACAGGATGCGAGATGCTTCTTTTTCGTTCAGGCCACCGATGAGCTCAACTGCCATGGCGTCGTCGTTGAACTCTGCCATTGCGCCGGCTCGCTGCTCGTCATCAAGCTGGGCAAATACCTGGCTACGCAGGCGAGAGTCCAAGCGCTCGATGATGTCAGCAACATCAGCAGGGTGCAGCTCGTCCAACGTCTTGTGGGAGACGGAGAGCTTAACGTTGGAGAGGTCGCGCTCAACCAGGTCCATGTAGCTCCACGCGATGATGCGCTCTTGCATGGGGTGGCCCATAGCGCGCGCAATGCGGGTGACCAGGTGCTCTAGATGGGGAGAAAGGCTGCGCAGCAGACCGCGTGCGCCAACTTCTGCGCCCAGAAGGCGCAGCTGTGTTGAGCTGGTATCGGAAAGCTTGAGGTCGTTTACGCGGACAACGCGAATGCCGCGCGTATCAACGATCTGCTTGTTCAGAATATCTCGGGCGAGAAGAACTTCGTTAGGCTGCAGGTACGAGAAGCGAATCTCAGTTGAAGGTACCTTGAGCCTGATGACGTCCTCATCGTAGGTATCAACATACTTGCGCCAAGAAATCATCATTGGCGTGCGGCCAGGGCCCATAAAAGCAAGGGAAGTAATGCGAGGAAAAACTTCTCCGGTAGCAATTCCAAGGTCAGAGACAGAACCGATCTTCTCGCCTTCTGAATCTAGAACCGGATTACCCATTAACTGGGAAAGATAAATCATGTGTGCTCCTTACATGCGTCCGAAGACTAAAGCGTGGCATTGGCGAGAAACTCCGCGTAATTGCCACGGGGACTGCATTGCGATTTCACCCCTCACGGTGCAAATCGGCACACCGCAAGAGGTCAGCGACTGTGAGGTCGAGGTTTCATGCTGACCTTTCTCTTCATCCAATAGAACGTGAATTGTGCTTGCGAGGGCAATTCACAGATGTAACTATTTTAACGATTTTTCTGCGAGGCTGTAAAGACTCTTCACATAATCTAGCTGCTCGGATTTGGTTGTGGCCGGCGTACGAACAGCGCGTGTACTGTGCGCGGCCAGCGAACATCCAGCTCAACCCGCGAGGCAACGTGGCGCACAAAAAACCCGGTACCTGCGGGAATGCAGATACCGGGCTGTACTGGTACAAAGTGTAAACGAAACAGCTCTTAGAACTGTACGTTTGGTGCCTGACGAGCGGACTCGTCGGTAACCTGGAAGCTTGTACGTGGGGAACGTCCACCAGCAAGAAGGTTGTTTGGGAAAACAGCGATGATGTTGTTGTAGTTCATGACAACATCGTTGTAGCTCAAGCGAGCATAGCTGAGGCGGTTCTCGGTGTCAGTAAGCTCTGCCTGGAGCTCCAGGAAGTTCTGGTTAGCCTTGAGCTCTGGGTAGTTCTCAACAACAGCAAACAGGTTGGTCAGAGCATTGGAAAGAGTGCCGGAAGCCTGCATCTTCTCTTCAGGAGTGCGAGCGTTTGCGACTGCAGCGCGAGCAGAAGTAACTGCCTCAAAAGTCTTAGACTCGTGAGTTGCGTAACCCTTAACGGTGTTGACCAGGTTAGGGATCAAATCGTTACGACGCTGAAGCTGCGTATCGATAGCTGCCCAAGCGTTATCACACCTGTTGCTTGCGCGAATGATGTTGTTGTGAATGCTAATGGCCCAGAAAACCAGAAGGACAATAACTACAACTGCGGCAATAATCATGCAAAATCCTTTCAATCACTGACAATCCTGTGTCAGCCATCCATTTGGACAGGTTCATTATACCCAAAACTAAAAATCTAAGGCGTTTTTAATTAAAGCTTTTAACTTGCTAACGAGTCTTTTGGTAAACGGAATGCTCGTCCACACACTGACGAGAAGAACGTTGAGCTAGAAATGACGTGGAATGGAATGTAAGTTCTTAAAAACGCCGTAGTAAAACTAAAAATACTTGAAAACAAAACGTGAAGTTGAGAGCCGCCAAAAATGGCGGAGAGGGAGGGATTCGAACCCTCGGAACGGGGACACCGCTCAACGGTTTTCAAGACCGCCGCATTCAACCACTCTGCCACCTCTCCAAAGCGGTAATATCCTACCGCATAATTCAGTTTTTTGCGAGTAGGGGATTTAGCAAGTTAGGTTTTGCTTCATAATTAAGTGAAGATAAACAAGCGTCAGGTTCGTGACGGATTTGCGTCAGAATGTGAAAGATAAGCGTCAGGTTCGTGACGGATTTGCGTCAGAACTGCGTAAGAATTACGACAGCAACTAGACAAGTGAGGAGCAGCTATGAGCGACGAAGCGCAAGAGCCTTTGACCCCACAGGCTGCTCTTGATCAAAAGTACATGAAACTTGCTCTTGAACAGGCAGAGCTTGCAGCTCAGATAGGAGAAGTGCCTATCGGCGCAGTTATAGTGTGCGATGGAGAGGTTATTGCCGTTGCACACAATCGCCGTGAGATAGATAATGACCCTTCTGCACACGCTGAGTTTCTCGCTATGCAAGAGGCTTCAAAAAAGCTTGGCCGCTGGAGGCTTTCGGGCTGTACGGTTTACGTGACGCTGGAACCTTGCTTGATGTGCGCAGGGCTGATGGTCAATGCTCGTATTGATCGCTGCGTGTTTGGTGCATTTGACCCCAAGGGCGGCGCAACGGGCACGTTGTTTGACGTGAGCGGTGATCCAAGACTCAATCACGAGTTTGCGGTCTCAGGTGGAGTATTAGCAGACGAGGCATCTGCCCAGCTTAAAGCCTTCTTTAAAGAGCGTCGTAAAAGCAAAAGTTTGGAAAAATAAGAAGTCTGGAAGAACTATTTAAAAGATATTTTGATTCCAGCAGCGTTTATCAGCAAAGCTTCCAGACCAATGAAGATTATTACAAGAATGAGCTTTATAGCCATTGAGATACTGAATACAAAAGATAGAGACGCGCTTACTAATAGAAATAATGCAAATACAGAGAGTGTAATCAAAATCAATTTGTCATTACTTTCAGCGTCTTGAGCCTGAACTGCGTCTCCTTGGATATTTTGAACAGTCACATTCTTATTAAAGACTATGGAAAGTGTGATAAAAGAATTTATAAGCACGAGGAGAGCATAGAGATACCAATAGTTGTAAGAAACGAGAAAATAAAGAAAGCAGCCAGATAATGCAGTCCTAAAAAATGAAACCTTACCTGTTCTATAAAATGAATGAAGACCTGCAAAACCGCCAATAAAAGCTAATAACCCATAGGTTAAGTAGGACTGGTGTTTGCTCAAGGTTGGTTGTTTAGATAAATTCCTGCCGTCCGTCTCAGCCATAAGAAACTCCAAAGTATGCCATAAATACTCTTATAAATTAGTAAAGTAAATTATAAGAGTATTATATCACAATATGGAATAAATATCATAAAGTGTTCTTTGAAGAACGGACTGTAGGTTTTTAAACCACCTGGAAAATGAAGAAATCAAGGTAGTGACTCTCGGGAACACCCCAAAGAATTGGGTGGTCGGGAGCTTGCTGTCGCTCTTCAATTTGTTTGAGCTGCACGTTGGTATGGTGAGCTGCCTCGGCAATTGCCTGGGCGAGAAGATCTCTGGTCATGAAGTGAGAACAAGAACAAGTGGCCAGGTAGCCACCTCGGGGCAGTAGCTTCATGGCTGCAGCGTTGATTTCCTTATAGCCACGCATAGCACTTCGAACCTTGTCGCGTGTCTTAGTGAATGCGGGTGGATCCAGAATGATGAGGTCAAACGGACCTCCCTCTGCTTTGAGCTGAGCGCGGTCTTGCGCTAACTCTGGTAGGTATTCAAGAACATTTGCGCAGGTAAAGTCCATATGGTCTGCCAAACCGTTGAGCTCTGCATTTTGGCGCGCAAGGTCAATGGCAGTTTGGCTGACGTCTACACAACGGACAAATTCTGCTCCTCCCGCCGCAGCGTTAAGGCCAAACGGGCCAACGTGACAGAAACAATCCAGCACACGGCGACCTTGTGCAAGCTGGCGGACTGCTCGACGGTTATATTTTTGATCTAAGAAAAAGCCGGTTTTTTGACTATTCTCCAGGTCAAGATTGAACTTGAGTCCGTTTTCTGTTGCAAGAACGTGAGTTGAAGGCAGGGAAAGGAGGCTTTCTGCAATCAAGCCATTCTCGTCCAGTGAAGAGCCTGTCCACCAGCCTTTATATTGCGGAAGTCCCTCTTTAAGGCGAGAGGGGGAGTCATTTCTTTCGTAAATGCCGTCGATTACCTGGCCGTCTGCAGA
>CAUVJF010000068.1:0-4624 GCA_963552125.1 uncultured Atopobium sp. | reverse complement strand
ATTCTGCTGCACATACCGTGGATAGTACTAATCCACGCATCATCAACCTGCAACGCAGCGCTATGCAAGCCTTCTTTTTCTAGAGCTTCTCTAACGCGCTCTTTAATTTCTGTAGCTGCGGCATTGGTAAACGTAATAATCAATGCCTGGTCAAGGCTGTTCAGATACGGCTTTCCGTCAGCTCCCGAGCCTTCTTTTAAAGCCCACACAATTCTCTGTGTAAGCGTAAAAGTTTTTCCTGAACCAGCACCTGCTGCAACAAAAAGAGGCTTATCAAGCGTCTTGATGGTCTTTTCTTGACCGGGCGTATAACGTGTATCAGCCATAGTAGCTTACCTCCTCTTGTCGCACAGTTTTACTGGACAATACTTACATGCATCCTTATCGCAAGGATTGGCTCGGACATCTCCAGAAAGCATGGCTTGAACCTTCTGAGCAATTAAACTCTCCCAAGCGTCCAAGTAGTCTGCAAACTCCGCTGAGTTTTGAGACACAACCATAACTGCCTGGTCCCTGAGCTTTTTATCTTCCGGATGTATGTTCCAAATATGTTCTGTTGCCGCTTCTGTTGCCATGCCTGCAAGAGCAAATGAAGGCTTATCTTTTTGCTCTTTGGTGCCCAAATAAATTGCAGCAACTGGCTCAAGCTTATACTTGGTGAGCTGTTTTCTCATAATCTGAGCATATATTGCAGACTGTACATGCCTTGGAAGGATCTCTTTTGAGAGCTCACTATCCAGACTTAACTTTGCTGAATAAGCCTTCAGATCTTTTGTGGCCTTGTGTTTATAGTCAATAATAAGTGCCTGACCATGAGCGTTTACATCTACGCGGTCAATCGAGCCAGTAAATTGAGCTCCTGCATACTCAACAACATTTTCTTCTCTACCAAAACGAAGCTCAAAAAACCTAGGCTGATAGCCAATAAAGTGCGAAGCTTCAAACTCGAGAAGATCCTTGAGATTTTCTCGAATATTCTCAACCTGTTTTCTTTCTTGAATGCTATGCGGAATAAGCTCATTTGAAGATGCTCGGTTAATGTTATTGAACTGCTCATCCCATACCTGGGCAAAACAGGTATCTAACACTTGCTTTGCATGATCTAGGTTATCAGATGTAATCCTAGAGCCAGGAATATCTTGTAAAAGCGCAGATTCAACCGCTAAATCAACATCAGCTACATCACAACCAAGTGCTTCAGCTAAAAGTGTTGCGTGTGTTAGCTCCAAAACACGATGGATAAAGGTACCCATCTGCATTGGAGCAAACTCAGTATCTACCTGGGAAATTTTGATTCGACGTTGCGTAAACCATTTGTAGGGACACTCAAGATACGTCTCAATCTGAGAAGCGGAAAGAAGCGGTAGTCCTTCTCGCGAGACCTCTATAAGACCCTGTAATTCCTGCTCAAGGGTCTCCCTAGTCAAATGACGTGGGAGTACCACAATATTTTTGAGTTTAGGGTCAATCTCACCAGACTCGATTGTTGGGAGTTCTGCAACACGTTCTGGGTCAGTAGCTTGAGGCAACAGGTTTACCAGTACCTCTTCTTCTCCGCGTGCAACCCCTGTCTTCTTTGCATAGTCTTTGGGATAGCATGCTTTAACCTCACTGAGAGCTACTGCATTAAAGACATCTTTTTGCTCAACTTTCTCAAACGCAACACTGGTAGAAGCAGTTGTAAGCGCCGTATAAAAATCTCTTTGATATCGTGCAAGCTCTGATACCTTAGGCATTTGGCTTGCATGGCGAACAAACTCTTGAAGCGCACCGTCTGATGCTTTGACGCCAAAATTCAACGTATCCATACCCTGGAAAATAACGGCATCAAAAGAATGTGGCTCAAAAGAATGAGCTTGGCTTACAGGATCGATTAGCACCTGAATATCAGACTGAATACCATTAGAAACAGGCATCATGACCGTCTGGTCTTTGCAGAGCTCAATAAACGATTTGAGTGTCTGAGGAGTGAGCTTTAACCCCGCCTCATGCAGCTCCTGCGCAGAAGAAACAATCTTGTTCATCACCTTAAGCGACTCTTGGTTTTGAAGAGACTTAAGCGTCAACTCTTTAGACTGAGCAGCCTCTGACTGCTCATCAGGTGTTTCTGTAGAAAGGTATTCAATAATACGCTGAGCAGCAGAGCCAATTCTGCCAAGCTCAAGGCTCTTGATGGTCTCTGCGCACAAACGCGAGCTCATAGCCGCCTTAGAAAGCGTCTCGAGCACTCTGGTGGCATACAGCGTTCTATTACCGCGCCAACTCTTATCCAGCATCCACGCACGCTCAACACTTATGCCTGAAATAGGTGAAATCAGATAGTCCGTAAGAGTGCGTGGAGGCCACCACGACATATCCCCCATCTGATGGTCAGATGCCTGGTAGTCAATGTTTTTCTCGAGCTCTGAGCGTTCGCTAAGCGTGACGTACGCATCAATCAAGCTAGCAAACGCGCGTCCTGCAAGCGAGTCTTGAATACGCACCGAACGCTTATAGTGAGCAGCAATTCCCTTAGCTGCAAGCTTTTGCGAAAGCGCGTCCCAGACCCTTTGCGAATCCGAGGTGTACACCACAAAGCTCTTGCTACCAGACTCAACGCGCTGAGAGATATACCTGCTTATAGACTCTGCCTCGGCATGCTGACCTAGCGGCGACAGAAACGTTACCGCACCGCTTGGCGTAACCTCATTGCCCTCCGTGGCCCTAAACACCCTGGCGAGAAGATCGTTAAGCTCCTGGCTTTTTGCGGCTGGCGCCGGCTCCGTATCCACACGACAATCGCATCCCGGGCCGCACAGCAACTCTAGCTGTTGCTCTGCCGCGTAACCCGCAGGTCCTTCGGGCACGTAGAGAGAAAACACCACGTCCCGCTTCTGCGACAGCCTGCGCACAAACTTAAGACGCGCCTCCGAAAGATCTTCAACTCGCGAGAAGATCAGTGCAGGTCCCTGCGCTGGAATGGACTGCAACAGATAATCCAGACACTGACACAGCTCAACGTACGACTTTTCTTCAAGCAGCATCTTGTAGTGCTCTAATACCTTACAAGCACTCATCTGACCAGCAGAAAGTTGACCAGAGGTCATAATCTGATCAAGTTCTGTAAGATACTCTGGAGCAAGCTTAGACAGAAGCTCCACAGTACCCTTGCTCGTAGTTAAAGTGCCTAGCTCATCAGCAGACGTTCCATCCAAAATCTGCTGGAAAAATACCTTGCGAAGCGTATTTGAAAGTAGACGATCTGAGCTTCCATACAGCTTCCATTGATCGCGCATCCATTCATCAAAAGTTGAAACATTCACGCCAACAGAGAGTTCTTGGATGGCACCAAGCTGTCTCTTAACTAACAACACAGTATCGGAAGAAGGCACTATAAGCTGAGCAGACCCCCACCTCTCAAGTGAAGCCCTTAGCTGCTCTTGAATAGAGTTTGATAAGAAAGCACCTGTTTGTTGTTTGTACAGAAGCAAGCCCATACGTCACCTCTCCGATTTTTCTTACTTCTAAAGTTACCACGCACACCGGACATAAATTAGAATCAAACTAAACAACAATTAAAAATCCCGTATCAAAAGGATTTTCATGATTATTTTGCTTCCACCATCGTCAGGAAAAACTGCGCCCACCTCGGGTCCTTCTCTTGATCTCTCATCGCTTTTGTTTGGCTCTGAACTCACCAGCTGTCGAGAAGAACTCATCAAGGACTTACACCAGGTATGTTCTCATGCAGACGCAGCTCAGGTGCTTAAAATTGGTCCGAACACCGTCGGAGACATAGCCGACAACCTGGACGTCTATGAAGCTCCAACCACAACCGCACTCAACCTCTATACCGGCGTGCTGTTTGAAGCTGCAAAATTCAACCAGACACTTGAAAACGTCACGTTAGAAAACACACAGAAAACAGTCACATTACCAGCAGATATCCTCAACTCAGAAATCATGATTTTCTCTGGTCTCTGGGGCGTTGTGAGGCCACACGATCTTCTCCCCAACTATAGACTTTCTGCATCAATCAAGCTTCCTAACATAGGTACCGTTGCAACTTACTGGAAAAAGCAGCTCAATTACCTGCTGAACGTCGCTCTAAAAGATCAGATAGTTGTGGATTGCCGCTCAGGAGAATACAGAAAGATGTGGACGCCTTCCGCAAAGCACCCTTGTGAGCTGCTGCAAGTTGTTGTACAGCGAGAAGATCCTGGTACGGGAAAGCGTAGCGTTGTATCGCATAATGCAAAACATATGCGTGGTGTACTTGCAGGCGCCCTCTTTGAGCAGCGAGCAAGCGGGAAGCTTTCCGAAGAAGTCAGCGTATCTCAAATTGTAGAAATTGCAAGCAATCTACCAGGCGTAATTGATGTTGACGTGAGCGCGGCAAATGCTTCTGGAGAATCAACGCTTACGCTAGTCACTGGTCGCTAGCCACTGGTCGCTAGCCAAAACCTTCAAAATAGACCTGCATAATCGAACTGCGTCCCAAAACTTGGACACGAGAAATGGGAGGCAGTTCAAAACACACCTAAGTCAGATAATCTGTTAAAAAGACGTATACATGACGTAGAAATTACTACAAACATGCAGATTATCGTCATTAGGTGTGTAAAATGCCCGCAATTGAGCAGAA
>CAUVJF010000067.1:0-4701 GCA_963552125.1 uncultured Atopobium sp. | reverse complement strand
GGTGTGTTTTGAACTGCCTCCCATTTCTCGTGTCTAAGAAATGGGAGGCAGTTCAGATACAGAGGCTTTTTGCAAGCAATTGCTTTTTACATGCTACGCATTGGAACAAATCTTCTTCCACAAGCGTAGACCATAGCTATTAGGAAGTCCTGCCTCAATACGAACAGCCAAGTACCATCCCGTGGCGTTATAAACCAACTCAAAGATATCTTGGCTGGTTACGGTAGGAATACCCTGCGTTAATGCCGTAAAGACAATTCTTGCTACGTCAAACAGAACGATAACGGTAACCGCAAGAATATACGGTCTAATAAATCGGGCATCATTTGAACCCTTTAGAGCTAAAAGACCTGCAATAAGAGAAAATGCCGCACCAAGTGTCACCAAGAAAATGGTAAGGATTCCCTGTTGTTCAAGGAATTGATTAACCGTATCTAAAGCTGGTTGATTTACAACTCTAGAAAGGTCATGCAGTCCAAGCAGAATCAGAACTAGAAAAAGTGCAATTCCGCTCAATGCAATAGAGACCAGCGAAAAGAAATGAAGAACTCGCTGATGACGAGAGCGCCAATATGTAGTTCCCACAATACCCTGGTCGTGCTCCTTCTTTACTTTATCCGCAAGATTGGAACAAATTACCACGTAAACTATAGTATTAAGTTGAACAAAGGGATCAAGAATAATCAGCTCTCCTCTACCCCAGGCCCATAAAATTCCTACCAGAATAATCAGGCCAATCAGATAGCAAAGAAATCTGTATGGTTCAACTTTTGATGAGTCTTTGGCGGCACGTAATCCAAATATTGAGGTGGCAACTTGCAACATACCAATAAGAAGTACAAATACATAGCCCAGAAGTATGTTATTGCTAAACGTAAAATACACACCGCTAAACTCAAGCCTCTCCAAAGGAACAGCGGGCTGTAAGCCCATAACAGTTGCAAAAAGAGATGCCGACGTAGTCAGAACATCTGCTGCTCCCAAGATAATCAAAACAATTGAGACAATGCGCAAGATATGTTGAGCAGGAGTTCTAGGGACAGTGGCCTTAACTCGGTCAGATGCAGGACGGTTCAATGGTTGATCCTCATCAACTACAAGGATTTTCTCGGCTCGCTCTGCTACTTCAGAAACGTTTTCTGCCAGCTCAGATGATGCCTCGGTGACCTTTTTAGAAAGCTCTCCTACCTTTGAGTTTTCAGCCAGCTTGGTAAGCTCAGCGCCGATATCTTTCTTTTGTTCCGTTGGCACAACAAATCCTCACACTTGTCCAAAATGTTCAAATAAATCATAGCATTAGCTACTTTGCTGTGTTAGTATGTGCAACTGTCCGTGTACCTGCAAGTATATAAGGAGGCTTGTTCGATGCTTTTTTAATCTTCTCGTGAGCGTGTCACATGTCCACACCACGAGTCTGTCTGACATGTTCCACCACTAATCGAGGAGAAGTATGGAATCGAATAAGCTTTTTGCGGAAACACCACCATTTAAATTATTTATACGAGCAGCCCTTCCAGGCGCTGTTGCTATGCTTGCGTCGATGCTCTACGACACCGCAGATGGAATCCTTGTTGGACGCTATCTGGGTCAGGAGTCTTTTGGCGCTGTAACCATTGCCATTCCACTGGTCATTCTCTGCTTTGCTGTTGCCGACCTTATTGGCGTTGGCGCTTCTGCGGTTATTGCAGTTGAACATGGCAAGAAGAACCACCAGACTGCTAATAACATCTTTACCATCGCATTTATCATGCTTATTACCACAGGTGTTATCAGCGGCATTTTCTTCTTCTTTTGTGCACCAAACGTTCTGGCGCTGATGGGTGCTCAGGGTAAGATTGCCGAGCAAGGAACTATCTACCTGCGCGTATGGACCCTTTTCTTGCCGGTTATGTGCATCTCGTATGCCGTTGATAATTTCCTTAAGATCTGCGGAAAAATTAGGCGTTCTACCAGCATTGCCTTTATCTCTGCAATTTTGGGAACCGTACTTGAATACTACTTCCTGGGAGTTTTGGGATTATCCGTTGAGTATGCGGCACTGGGATACTGCATCTCAATTACCTTCTCGTCCCTTTATGGCATCTGGCCCTTTATTGGTAACAAGCAAATCCTTAAGTTTGTAAAGCCACACTTTAATTGGACGCATATCAAAGAAATCTTTGTAAACGGCTTCCCTATCTTTATGCAGAACATCTCAAGCAGGATTTATTCGCTGTTGATGAACGCTGCCCTGCTAAGCCTCGGCGGAGATATTGCCATTGCTTCTTATGGCGTGCTTCTCTATTCTGGCGGACTCATTCAGCCGCTCATTTATGGACAAGCTGATGCTATGCAGCCAGCCATTGGCTACAACTGGGGCGCAAAGAAAAAAGATCGAGTGCTTGCTATCGAGAAGTACATCTTCTCCACAGGCATCATTATTGGCATCTTTGCCTTCTGCGTCTCGTTCTTCTTCTCGGAGTTCTTGGTTAAGCTCTACCTGCCTGAAGGAACGCAAGAGCTGCTCAATATGGCCATCCCAGCTATGCGCATTCACGCTTTTATCTTCATTTTTAGCTGGATTACCATGTGCACCGAGAGTCTTGCCATTGCCCTGAAGCAGACAAAGATTTCCAATCTCTTGAGCATCTTTATGGCACTTATCTTCCCTATCAGCTCACTACTGGTACTGAGGCCATTTGGTCTAGACGCACTTTGGTATGTGTCAGTTGTGTCCAATATACTCTCAGCACTGCTCTCTGTTGGCTGCCTCATCCACATCTATCGCAAGCACTTCAAGGGTGTGAATTCAGACGGTGTTGATGGTACTGATGCTGTATCCGATGGCACTCAAGAAGAAGACTCCCAGCTCACCGAGGCAGAGCTTACAGCATCCGAGCTCTCCAGCCCAGAAGAGCATGTGGACCCAGAATCCATCTCCCGAGCTCAATAACCAGCGCTCTCACAGCTCCGCGCAACAACGTACTCCTCACAAAAACATGGCGAGAAGATCTTCTGATTCCAAGATCTTCTCGCCATAAACATAAGCGGTTATAGAACGACTACCTACAGCGCAGCAAGTGCCTGCTCGACGTCGTTGATAAGGTCCTCAGTACCCTCAATACCGCAGCTCAGGCGTACGGTACCTGGGGTAATGCCTGCTGCCACAAGCTCCTCATCAGTAAGCTGACGATGCGTTGAGGAGGCTGGGTGCAAACAGCAAGAACGAGCGTCTGCAACGTGCGTTGCAATAGAGAAGACCTTGAGGTTGCCCAGGAACTTCTCGGCAGCCTCGCGGCCACCAGCAACGTCAACGGTGATGACACCGCAGGAACCGTTTGGCAGATACTTCTGAGCCAGCTCGTAGTACTTATCGCCTGGAAGGCCAGGATAGCTTACGTGTGCAACCTTAGGGTTGTTAACAAGCGCCTCGGCAACTGCCTGGCCATTCTTGCAATGCTGAGCCATACGAACATGCAGGGACTCAAGGCCAAGGTTAAGATAGAAAGCATTCTGTGGCGACTGAATAGAGCCAAAGTCACGCATAAGCTGAACAGTTGCCTTGGTAATAAAAGCGCCACCGTTACCAAAGGTATCTGCATACACAAGGTTGTGATAGGAAGGGTCAGGCTGTGTCAGACCTGGGAACTTGTCTGCGTGTGCAGCCCAGTCAAAGTTACCACCATCAACAATAGCACCGCCAACAGCAGAGCCATGACCGTCCATGTACTTAGTAGTGGAATGGGTCACAATATCTGCTCCCCACTCAAGAGGACGGCAGTTCACAGGCGTGGCAAACGTATTGTCAACAATTAGTGGCACATCGTGGTCATGAGCGGCCTTTGCCCAACGTTCAATATCAAGAACAACCAGTGCAGGGTTTGCAACAGTCTCACCAAAGACGCACTTTGTATTTGGTCTGAATGCTGCGTTAATCTCCTCGTCAGTTGCATCTGGTGAGATAAACGTACACTCAATACCCATCTTCTTAAGAGTGATAGCAAACAGGTTAAAGGTGCCGCCATAAATGGTAGACAGGGAGATAAAATGATCTCCAGCCTCAGCAATATTAAAGACGGCAAAAAAGTTTGCGGCTTGACCAGAAGACGTCAGCATTGCAGCCGTACCGCCCTCAAGCGCACAAATCTTTGAAGCTACATTATCAAGCGTTGGATTTTGAAGACGAGAATAGAAATAACCCGCAGCCTTGAGGTCGAACAACTCTCCAAGTTGCATCGACTCGTCATATTTGAACGTGGTTGATTGAATGATAGGCACTTGCCTAGGCTCACCGCAACCAGGCTGATAACCGCCCTGTACGCAGCGAGTCTCGATGCTCTCAGACATAGCATCCTCCCTCATAATCATCATCCACGCCGCGCAAACGTCTCTGCGCTCCAAACGTGGACTATGTGATTACCTTAGGATACTAGTCTCTCTACCCTCAATCACACGCTCAATCAAAACTTTTTCATGTTCTGAAACAATTGCGAGGTCTGAGGTAACATCTCTGAAGTCCATAGAATCTTTCCACTCTTTGACCAGAGAAATATTGCGCTGAGCTGTGCAAATAGTGCTGAGCTCAGAGTCAATGTCCTGCATAATCTGGGTGTAATTTGCGCGTTTCTCGCCCAGCATATCACTGAGGTGGAAAAGAATGTGCTCAACTTCACGAACTTCTCGCCTTGCATGGTGTACCTCAGAGAAGCTAGTCATATCCAG
>CAUVJF010000066.1:0-4765 GCA_963552125.1 uncultured Atopobium sp. | reverse complement strand
AAGGAGGTCCATCATGAAGAACAAACTTGTCATGTCCCTCATTCTTCTTCAGCAGGAGCTCATAGACGTTGTTTTGGTCCCAATCAGCCAAACGCTGAGGCTCGTTCTGCGCAAGTGATGCGCGCATAGGAAAGCCTGTGTTTGGCAGGTTGGTGGTCTTTTTGTACTCGTTTGCCATCAAGCACAACCTTTCTGGGCACAAATAAAGCGCCCGTCCCTCACAGCTGGGACGAAGCGCCACAATACACTTCGTTGTAACCACCCAGCGACGGATATGTCCGTTTACTCGGCTGGCCTGTCACGGCGACCATTTCCGGCAGCATCTACTAGTACAAAACATACTTGTACGTTTGAACTGCAGCTCCGAGGTGATATTCACACGGACGCAAATGCGGACTTCCACCAACTCCGCTCGCTTGAGATTTGCGCTACCCAGCTACTGTCCTCATCACAGCTTGTGTTAGTAATACTATCACGTCTTGCCCTCATTGAACTAAGTAATACGTACGCGTAAACCGTTTTTAACAAATTATGCGGAATCCAAATTTTAAATTTTTATCGAAATAAAAAATGTAGATTGGGTAAAACAATTCCAATATCTAAGTGAGCTCATATCACATTTGAGCCAAACAGGTAAAGGGACGTGTATGGCAGATAACGATAACAAGCACCGTAGATCTATGTCGATGCTACTCTATATTGCAGTAGCCATCTTTGTATATCTCCTGCTTAGCAACACATTATTACCAGGGCTTCTGCGTCAACAGGTACAAACTGTCTCGTACAGTGAGTTCCTTAACAAGATTGACAACAATGAAGTTACCAAGGTAGACCTTAATACTGGTAACAGAAACATTAGGTTTACAACTGGCTCTGGAGATTCCGAGAAGGTCTTTGAGACTACGCAGTTCCCTAATGATGCAACACTGGTTCAGACGCTTAGAGACCACAAAGTTGATTTCTCGGCTTCTATTCCTGACAACTCTACAAACATGCTGCTCTATGCCCTTATTCAGTATGGCATCCCTCTTGTTCTCTTCTTGGGCATTGGCTACTTTATCAACCGTTCCCTTAAACGCGCCATGGGTGACGATGGTCCTTCCATGAACTTTGGTGGCGGCTTTGGAGGTCTTGGCGGCAATCTTGGTCGCTCAAGTGCTAAAGAAATTAAGGGAGAAGACACAGGCATTACGTTTAAAGACGTTGCTGGCCAAGAAGAAGCTAAAGAGTCTATGCAAGAGATTGTTAGCTTCCTTAAGACTCCCGATAAGTACAAAGAGATTGGCGCTCGTTGCCCTCGTGGTGCCCTGCTTGTAGGCCCTCCAGGTACTGGTAAGACCCTCATTGCTAAGGCAGTTGCTGGTGAGGCAGGCGTTCCTTTCTTCCAGATTGCCGGCTCTGAGTTTGTTGAGATGTTTGTTGGACGCGGTGCTGCAAAAGTCCGTGACCTCTTCAAGCAAGCAAATGAAAAGGCTCCTTGCATCATCTTTATTGACGAGATTGATGCTGTTGGTAAGCGCCGTGATGCTTCTCTCAACTCCAACGATGAGCGTGAGCAAACCTTAAACCAGCTGCTCTCTGAGATGGACGGCTTTGATAACCACAAGGGCATTGTTGTTCTTGCAGCAACCAACCGCCCTGAGACCTTGGACAAGGCACTTCTGCGTCCTGGCCGTTTTGACCGCCGTATTCCTGTTGAGCTTCCAGACCTTAAGGGTCGTGAGGCAGTTCTTCAGATTCACGCCAATGATGTAAAGATGGAGCCAGGCGTTGACCTCTCTATTATTGCTAAGTCCACACCAGGCGCATCCGGTGCAGACCTTGCAAACATCATCAACGAGGCAGCTCTTCGTGCTGTTCGCTTTGGTCGCCGTCGTGTTACCACCGAAGACCTTGCTGAGTCCGTTGACGTTGTTATTGCCGGCGCAAAGAAGAAGAACACTGTTCTTTCTGAGCACGAGAAGGACGTTGTGGCTTATCACGAGACCGGCCATGCAATTGTTGGTGCCATCCAGAAAAACGATGCTCCTGTTACCAAGATCACCATTGTTCCTCGTACTGGCGGAGCTCTTGGCTTTACCATGCAAGTTGAGGATGACGAGCGTTATCTGATGAGCAAGAGCCAGGCAATGGATGAGATTGCTGTACTCTGTGGTGGACGCGCAGCTGAAGAACTTATCTTTGGCGAGATGACCAATGGCGCTTCCAACGATATTGAGCGTGCAACAGCTATTGCTCGCGCTATGGTCACGCAGTACGGCATGTCTGACAAACTTGGCATGGTTACCCTCAGCCAGCAGCAAAGCCGTTATCTTGGTGGTGGCTCTTCCCTCACCTGCTCTGAAGCAACAGCTGAAGAGATTGATGCTGAGGTTAGGCGTATTGTTGAAGAGGGCCATCAGCGTGCACTTCAGACGCTTAAAGAGAACCGCTTTAAGCTGCATGAGATTGCTCACTACCTGCAGAAGAAGGAAACTATCACCGGCGAGGAGTTCATGAATATCCTCAAGCGCGAGAATACCTTTGCACCAGTAGTTGAGAACACCAATGAGGAAGGTTCCTCTACCTCTTCAGCAGAGTAACTTTGTCTCATAAGTAAAATTAAACGGCCGCCTATTCTGAACTGCCTCCCATTTCTTGGACATAAGAAATGGGAGGCAGTTCATATGCGGGTGATTATGATTCTGTAGCGTGTTAGCGTCGGCTTTTAGGCCTGGCGCACAAAATAGTGCAGCTTTCTTATGTTCTGCTGAAGAATCGTCATGTTCTTAATCAAGATAGCCAGGTAGCTAGGCGGTCGTACTACCTGATATGCATATCTATGCATAAACTTAACCTAATATGCTAGAAAATGAATAGCGTCATATAAAAGATTTAACTATAGGTAAATTCCGCACCTAAGGAACACACCTAAGTCGGATAATCTGCTCAGATGAGGGCATTTTACACATCTAATGACGATAATCTGCATGATTAAGGTATTTTCAGCGTAATGTATACGTCTTTTTGACAGATTATCCGACTTAGGTGTGTTTTGAACTGACTCCTATTTCTCGTGTCCAAGAAATGGGAGGCAGTTCACTCTCGTAGGTGGCCGTTTTTTGTGCCGTATGTAAAGGTTTCCTGCTCAAGTTATCGAGCAAAAAGTTCCCAAAATGCCACGGCAGATGACGCAGCAACATTAAGCGAGTCCACCTGATGAGACATGGGAATGATGGTGATAATGTCACAAGCCTCAATGGTTTTCTTATCAAGACCATAGCCTTCACTACCAAAGAATAGTGCAGCTTTTTTACCTTTTACCAGCTCTTTATTAAGAGGTACTGCAGAATCTGTGAGTGCAAGTGCACACGTAGTAAAAGAATGAGCTTTAAGCTTTTCAATAAGGTCCAGTGAAGTTATCTCTTCATCCAAACGAGTCCAAGGCACATTAAGAACCGTTCCCATAGAAACGCGCAGGACACGCCTTGAGAGGTTGTCGGCGCACTTAGCAGTCAAGATAACAGCATCTACATTGAGGGCCGCAGCTGACCTAAAGACAGCACCAACGTTGTTAACGTCTACTAAATCTTCTAGTACGGCAATATGCTTTGACGTGCTTAGAATCTCTTCTAGCGATGCACCTTGAGGTCTCCTCATGGCACAGAGCGCTCCTCTATTCATTTTGTAGCCAATAAGCTGTGTAAGCTGCTCATCTGGAAGAATGAAAATAGGAACGTCATCTGACAAAGGGTGGAACTTCTCGACAATCTGCAAAATATTGTCTGTATGAGAAGTATTTGAAAGAAACGAGAGTGGCTCACAACCTGCGGCAAGCGCGGTTTCAATCACAAAATGTGACTCACAAATCATGACGCCGCGGGACGGATCAAGGCGATTACGAAGCTGGTTATCCGTCAATCGAGCATACACATCAAGGCAGCTGTCGTCAGATGAATCTATGTGAATAACTGGATGTGTTGCCATAAATAACGTACCTCTCGCCTCTTGATAGACAGTATTCTCTCACTCTTGAGGCAAGAGTAACGCCACGTATTCCTAGATTACTTCTGTAGCAGCTTTCTCTTGAGGAAGAAGCTCAGAGAAACCAGCGAGACAGAGGAGCAGACAAGTGTGCCCTGAAGTGCAACCTGAGAATAATCTGCAGTATCAGGAAGCTGTGGCTTCTTCTGAGCTTGCTGAGGCTCCTCAGGAGTGTGCGTCTCAGGTGTTTCTGGCGTAGTCTCAGGCTGCTTCACGTATACGTGAGTCCAATTTGCAGTAATGGCTGGCTGAGAAGTATCACTTGTTCCAATAACAAGATTGACTTTTAAATGCTGGTACGAATCAAAGTTATCTGGATCTGCAGATGTTGGGGTAAGCAGATATTCAATTCGATACTGACCAACAGGCAAGGTGTCATCTTGATATGAAGAATAAACAACATCCTTAAAGTGATTAGAGAAATAAATAGCATTGCCGTCGGCATCAACGACACGAGGTGTGCCATCTGGCATATAAGTCATATCGATAGTAAATTGACCATTCTCAAACAACTGAACATCGTAGGTATCATATCCAGGAGTCCTACTGATAACAATATCGCCATTGTGCGTAGCGGCACTAACAGGAAAAAGCTGTGTAATATCTTGCGATTGGATCTCAGTCATAAGACGAGCTGTTACGGCATCAATATCCAATACTCGCCTTGTACCTGCGTCAACCGTGTGATCATAGTTGTAAGAAGAGATGGTAGCAGGAGCATTCTGAAGACCAGCGTCAATAG
>CAUVJF010000065.1:0-4951 GCA_963552125.1 uncultured Atopobium sp. | reverse complement strand
CAAAGAACCAAGACCCTAACTCCATTTACGTTGGCGTGATGGGACCGTATACCGGCGACGTTGCCCAGTATGGCCTTGCGGTGCGTAGCGGCATTTTGCTGTACCTCAAGGAATTCAACAAGAATGGTGGAGCTGGTGGCCGCCAGATTGTCCCTATAGCTGAGGATGAGAAAGGCGATTCAACCGAAGCTATTCTTGTCTATAACAAGCTACTTGACGAGAATGTCTGCGCAATTCTAGGTGACGTTACCTCAACGCCAACCATTGCACTGGCGCAGAAATCGGTTCTGGACAACATTCCTTGCGTAACGGCATCTGCAACAGCAGAAGACGTTGTTGCTCACGGCAATAACATGTTCCGCGCTACTGTCACCGACCCATTCCAGGGCGTTGTTCTTGCAGAGTTTGCTAAAAAGCAAGGTTATCAGCGCGTTGGAACTATCTTTAACTCTGGCGGCGATTACGAAATTGGCGTAAACAACGCATTTGTCCAGAGAGCTCGTGAGTTGGGCATTGAGGTTGTATCCCAGCAGGGCTATCCAACGGGAGCTGTTGACTTTAACGCCCAGCTTACCAGCATTATTGGACTGGATCCCGATGCCATTTTGGCTCCAAACTATTACCAGGATAACGGCAAGATTGTGACGCAAGCTCGCCAGCTTGGCTGCAAAAAGCCTTTTATGGGTGCAGATGGTTGGGCAGGCATCATTGGCGGCGAGCAGGATTATGCTTCTGCGGCTGACCTTGAAGGATGCTTCTATTGCTCTGCCTTTGTTGCTTCAAACCCAGATGAAAAAGTTCAGCATTTTGTTAAGGCTTATACCGAGGAATACGGTGAGGCTCCAACTAACTTCTGTTCTTTGGGCTATGACGCAGCGATGATCCTTTGCTCCGCTCTTAAGACTGTCGAGAAACGTGGTTATACCTATAACTCTAATGAGTATAGGCAAGCCACTATTGATGCGATTGCATCTGGTGTGGTCGAAGGTGTTACTGGAACCCTTTCATATCAGGGAACAGGTGACCCAGTGAAGTCTACCTTGATCATTACCTTTAAAGATGGCAAAGAGTCCATCTATGACACGATCAATCCTTCATAGAAAAGAGAACCTCAGATGTTTTTGACTCAGGTGCTCAATGGACTTCAATTGGGCAGTATTTACGCACTGGTGGCGCTTGGTTACACAATGGTGTACGGCATCATCTTGCTTCTTAACTTTGCACATGGTGACATCATCATGTTTGGCTCCTACGTTGCTTGGATTGCGCTTGTTCAGTTAGGACTCAATCCTGCAATCGCCGTTCTTCTCGCCATTTTTGGTTGTGTTGTGCTGGGCGTTCTTATTGATAAGGTTGCCTATGCACCACTCAGAGAAGCTCCAAGGCTTTCTATTCTGATCACCGCAATTGGTGTCTCTTACCTGCTTGAGAACGGCGTTCAGCTACTCCTGGGTGCTGACGCTAAGGTTGTCCCAAGCATCATTGACCTGGGAACTGTTCAGGTATTTGGTTCGACACTCTCCGGCACTGCACTTTTGACTGTTGCCGTTACTATTGTAGCAACCGTTGTTCTGACCCTTTTGGTTCAGAAGACTCGTCTTGGTAAGGCAATGCGTGCCGTTTCTGAGGATATGGGTGCTGCTCGTCTGATGGGCGTCAACGTCAATAGCACTATTAGCTTTACCTTTGCAGTTGGTTCCGCTCTGGCAGGCATTGCTGCAATTCTCTACACCATGGCTTACCAGCAGGTTTCTCCTACCATGGGCGTCATGCTGGGCACCAAGGCATTTGTTGCAGCAGTTCTTGGTGGCATTGGCTCCATTCCTGGCGCTGTCATTGGCGGCCTTATTGTTGGCTTCTCCGAGGTCTTTGTTGCTGCCTTTGGTCTGTCTGTCTGGCAGGATGCAGTAGTCTTCTTACTCTTGATTCTTGTTCTTGTTGTGAAACCAACTGGCCTGCTTGGCCGACCAGTTACCGAGAAAGTGTAAGGAGGCTCACATGACTAAAATGTATCCACGCGATAATAACCACAACCCCGTAATTGTCACTGGTTTTGGTGGAAAAGATGGTCAGCGTCGTGAGCTCACTATGCCTGCTCGCTATGCCATCAATGCAATTCTTGTTGCACTCTTTGTCTTTGGTGGAAACTTCCTGGTAGGAGAGGGCCTTATTTCTCGCTATCAGACCGTTGTTTTTGAGCAAATTGGCGTGTATGTTCTGATGACCGTTTCTCTGAACATTGTTACTGGTTATCTGGGACAGCTTCCTTTGGGTCACGCTGGCTTTATGTCCATTGGTGGTTATGCCTGCGCAATCTTTATCATTCGCATGATGCCACTCTTTGGTCTGGATGCTCAGTCCATGGCCTCAGGCTCTACACCTGCAGTTATTCTTTTTGTTGTGGGTCTTTTGTTTGGCGGCATTTGCGCCGCTCTAATGGGTGTGGTTATTGGTATTCCAGCACTTCGTCTTCGCGGTGATTACCTGGCCATCATTACTCTGGGCTTTGCAGAGATTATCCGCGTTGTCCTGGTAAACATTGACTCTGCTCTTGGATTCAAGCTTACTGGTGGCGCATCAGGCCTCACGGGTATTCCTGCATATACGGGTTACCTGAACACGGCAATTGTTGTTTCGCTTGCCATCTTTGCTATTCATACTCTTATGAAGTCTAGACATGGACGCGCTATTCTCGCCATCCGCGATAACGAGATTGCGGCAGAGGCATCAGGCGTTAACACCACGTATTACAAGACCCTTGCCTTTGTTTTCTCTGCATTCCTTGCTGGTATTGCAGGCGGCCTTTACGCGGGCTGCATCGGCGTCATGGCGCCTGCCAAGTTTGGCTTTATGAAGTCTGTTGAGATTCTAGTTATGGTTGTTCTTGGTGGCATGGGCTCTATGTTTGGCTCCGTTGTGTCCGCAACTGTCCTGACCGTACTCCCAGAGGCTCTACGTGCCTTTGCTGACTACCGCATGGTTGCTTATGCAATCGTGCTGATTCTGGTTATGATCTTTAGACCAGAGGGTCTGTTTGGCTCGTATGACTTCTCGCTGTCCCGCATTATTGAGCGCATCATGAACAAGGATTTCCCTTGGAACAAGGATGACTCGGACGAGCAGGCGGGTGTACAGGCTAACGCACAGACGGTTGTTCAGGCAGATACGCAGGCAGACGTGCAGGTAGAAGCCTCAACTGATTCGAAGGAGGCGTAAGAGCGATGGCAACTAAACACACTACAAAACTTATCAGACAAGAGTCTCCTAACCTCATTCCAGAGCGAGACCTTGGCGCAATTCCAGTTCTTCAGGCCGAGCACCTGGGCATTGACTTTGGTGGCTTGACTGCTGTTAATGACTTCAACATCGCTCTTGGTCCTACCGAGATCTCTGGCATCATTGGTCCTAACGGTGCAGGTAAAACAACTGTTTTTAACTTGCTTACCTGTGTCTACAAGCCAACCCGTGGTACCGTAATGATTGACGGCTACGACCTGGCTGGTAAAAGCGTTGTTGAAGCAAATCATATGGGTATTGCCCGCACCTTCCAGAACATTCGACTGTTCAACAACATGACGGTTATGGAGAACATTCAGGTTGGTCAGGGCAGTCACATGACGTCTCATTTCTTTGAGGACGTCCTTCGTCTTCCAGCTCACTGGAAGCAGGAGAAAGAGAGCGCCGATAACGCCCACGAGCTGCTGAGCATTTTTGGTATGGAGAACCTTGCAAATACCCTTGCTGGCAACCTGCCTTATGGTGCTCAGCGCAAGCTTGAGATTCTTCGCGCTCTGGCAACGCAGCCTAAGATTTTGCTGCTTGACGAGCCAGCTGCAGGTATGAATCCAGCAGAGACTGACGAGCTTATGGAGAATGTCCTTAAGATTCGTGACGACTTCAAGATTGCTGTTCTTCTCATCGAGCACGACATGAAGTTTGTTATGGGCATTTGCGAGGGACTTGCTGTCCTTGATCACGGCAACATCATCGCAAAAGGTACGCCAGAAGAAGTTCAGAACAATCCTCGCGTTATCGAGGCATATCTTGGAAAGCAGGAGGTGCGCTAATGGCCGCTGAAACTACAAACACCCAGGCAGCAGGCGCAGAAAAAACCCTGCTGTCCGTCAAGGATCTTAATGTTTCTTACGGTGCTATCCATGCAGTTCAGGGTATCTCTTTTGACATCCATGAGGGCGAGATTGTTACCCTTATTGGTGCAAACGGCGCAGGTAAATCAACTACACTGAACACCATTGCTGGTCTAGTAAAGCCGGACTCTGGCAGCATTACCCTTGACGAGAAAAACCTTGTAGGCCAGCGCGCTCACAAGATTGTTGAGGCTGGCCTGGCATTGTGCCCTGAGGGCCGCCGTGTGTTTTCTCGCATGAGTGTTGCTGAAAACCTTGAGATGGGCGGCTATACGCAATCCGATTCCCAGAACGCTAAGACCGTCAAGATGGTCTACGAGCATTTCCCACGTCTTCGCGAGCGCAAGAATCAGCTGGCAGGAACGCTGTCTGGCGGCGAGCAGCAGATGCTTGCTATGGGTCGTGCTCTGATGAGCAGGCCAAAGCTTTTGATGCTTGACGAGCCTTCCATGGGTCTGGCTCCTATTCTGATTGAGGAAATCTTCCAGATTATTCGCCAGCTCGGCGATGCAGGAACCACCATTTTGCTTGTTGAGCAGAACGCTAATATGGCACTTAAGGTTGCTGACCGTGCATACGTTCTTGAGCTTGGTAAGGTTGCTAAGCATGGCACCGGCCAGGAGCTTCTCCACGACGATGACGTTCGCAAGGCTTATCTCGGCGCATAACGGCGACTAATGGCAAATGTGCTTTGACGTCAACGTACCTTAAACGTTAACCCGGCTCCCACACAACGCAGGAGCCGGGTTTTGTTGTCATGTCTGAACAGTTTGCCTGAAAAGCGCACCATATCTGAGCTATTT
>CAUVJF010000064.1:0-5003 GCA_963552125.1 uncultured Atopobium sp. | reverse complement strand
AGCACGTAAAGGCGAGCAGAGCGCACAAGTGGACGCTCTCCCTGGCTGATGAGCTGCACACACTCAGCTGCAGAGTCTGCGCGCTGGTCAAACTGGCCAGGCAAAAACTCAACAGCAAACGTATGAACAGCCGCACCTTCAGAAGAAAACTCTGGCATGGTACGGCTGGCAAGATCGGACTGTGGCTCGGAGAAAACGGTGGGGATACAGGACTCAAAGAGTTCCTCTGAAATTCCCTCAACATCATAGCGGTTAAGCAGGTCAATGCGTTGTAACTCGGTAATACCAAGAAGGTCTTTCACTTCTTTGAGCAGGGCTTTTGCCTCGCCCTCGAAACCAGATTTTCTTTGGACGTAGACGCGCAGGACCATGGGGCCACCTTTCAATGCAAGCCTTTTACGCTTTTACTGGCTTTATTGTACGTTACTTAGGTGGCCAAATTGGCGGTTGTCGAGAAAAGAAAAATGGGTTGTAACAGAGCGTTAAAAATACAGATTATTTAGTTAAAAGTTTTACGCCAGCACAAAGATAAGGGCGATAAAACAAACAGTTACGCCCAAGGCAATTGCCTCGCGAGCGCCAAAGGTTGGCTGATGCCAACGAGTGCGAGAAGCCCCTGCTACATAGTGTCGAGCGTCAAGTGCCTTAGAAAGGTTGTTGGCATGTCTGAGTGAGCTTGCTAAAAGCGCCACCACAATGGAGAAGGTTGCGCGAAGTCTTTTAGGAAGTGAGCCTGAAGCAACGTCTCCTGCGCGAGCGGTTTGAGCCTCGGAAATAGACACCGCGTCGCCTGCAAGTGTTGGAATAAAGCGCAGCATAAGCGAGAAAATCATGGCAATTTCTTTACCGGGAAGACCAATTTTTGAGAGCGGTGCGCAAGCTGCTTCAAAGGCATTGCCTAGATCAGTTTGAGTTGTGGTAAGCAGAAGCAGCGCACCCATCAAAATTGCAGCTAAAATGCGCACAGGATAGAGAAAAGCGCTCCATGCTCCCACATCAGTGATGGTAAAGATTGACCAGGAAACAAGCACAGTTCCTTCTCGCGTAAGCAACAGGTTAAAGAGCGAGAGGAAGATGAGCAACCAGGCAAGTGGGATGATTGATACAAGCACTTGTTTGACGGGAATTTTTGCCAGAGCTAGTAGGCCAAGCGCACCTACTATCAACAGTGCAAGCTGTGGTGCCGTGCGGATAAAAAACGTTGTGAGCATCAAAAGAAGCGCCGCCAGGCATTTAACGTTGGGATTAAGCCTGTGGATGGGCGAGTTTGCGTGGTAGTACTGACCGACAGAGATCTTAAGCGCCATAGTAACCTCCTTGCGAGAGGTTTTCGGCGTGTCCAGCGTTATCAGTCTGTGTGGCGTCAAAATTGCGCGGAAGCACGTCTACCAGCGCATCTACCAGCTCAGACAGAGTCAAAGGTTCTCCCAGGTTGATTCCCGTAGCGCGGGACAGATGCTGTGCCCATGCGAGCGCATGAGGAATGCCCAGACCAAGTTCCTGGAATTCTGCCTCTGAGAAATGAGTAAATGTTTGTTGCGACGAGCCTGAGAAAACCAGGTTACCCTCATGAAGCACGATAATCTGGTCGGTTTCTGCCGCATCCTCCATCGAGTGTGTGAGCTCAATGACGGTACAGCCGTCCTCAAGAACGGCATTGATAATTTTTCTGAGCTCAGAGCAATAGTAGGGATCAAGTCCGCTGGTAGGCTCATCGAGCACAAGTACCTTTGGATGCATGGCAATAACGCCTGCAAGTGCGCAAAGTCTCTGCTGACCACCAGAAAGTTCAAAAGGGGAAGCATCTGCCTTGTGAGAAAGGCCCACAAGTTCCAGAGCAGCATTCACAGCGCTTATGACATCGCAGGCAGAAAGGCCTAGGTTAGTGGGGCCAAATGCCACGTCTTCTGCAACCGTTTGTGCAAAAAGTTGGCGCTCCGGTCGCTGCATGACGTAGCCAACAATGCCGTGAAGTTTTCTGCGATTTTGCTTCTGTCGAGTATCCAAACCAGTCACATAGAGGCTGCCTGCGTCAGGCGTATCAAGTGCGCAAATCAAGCGAGCCAGGGTAGACTTGCCGGAACCGGTTGACCCGATAACAGCAACATGCGAGCCTTTTTGCACGTCAACCGAGATGCTTTTGAGCACGGGCTTCTGGTACGAGAACGTCACGTCCCGCACAGAAATTGCTGCTGGCTCGGACACGCTGTCGGCTGTGGCCACGCCGCCACAACCCGCGGCCATCGCTCCGCAGCTTTCAGCCACGCTGCCCTTCTCGCCTCGCGACCCCGTGGCGAGAAGCCCCGTCAGCTCGTCAAGCACGCGCTGAGCTGAAGGAGATTTGCACACGACAACTCCACGGTTGTTGAGCGCCTGCGCCACCTGATAGGCAAACGGCTCTTCAAGATGCAGGCATTCAACTAGCTCGTGCTGCTCAAAGAGGGCTTCGGGTGTTCCTTCAAACGCAACGCGGCCGTCGTCTAAGGCAATAACGTGGTCAGCGGAAACCACTTCGTCCATGAAATGCGTTACATGAACGATAGTCTTTCCAGCTGCACGGAGTTTCTCGACAAGGCCCATAACGTTATTTCTATGAACAACGTCAAGAGCTGCGGAAGGTTCGTCGAGAATCAGGATTTGCGGCTTCATGACAAGCGCGCCCGAGATGGCCACGCGCTGCTGCTGGCCGCCCGAGAGCATCTGCGGATTTTCGGACGCAAACTCGGTGAGAGTCCCAAGGGTAATCTGCTCTTCTACCAGCGGTGTTATCTGATTGCTAGGTACTTGGAGGTTCTCTAGACCAAAGGCAATATCGTCTGCGACCACGCTGCAAATAATCTGATCCTCAGGATTCTGGAAGACCAGGCCAAGCTGCGGGCGAATGGCCTGGTATGCCTCAAAGTCAACCTGGCCGCCATTGACAACGGTGGTTCCCAGAAAGGTAACGGTTCCCTCGTCAGGGGCGGTAAGGCCAGAGAGAATTGAAGCAACGGTAGACTTGCCCGAACCGTTTGCGCCAACAATACAGGTACGTTTACCTGCGGGAATAGAGAACGAGACGTGGTCTAAGGCAACCACGCCTTTTGCGTGCACAAAAGTCACGTCCAAAAGCGTCGCAGCTACAGGCAGGTCCTGAGTTTGTGCGGTGCTTTCAGACGTGTATAAATCAGGGGAATTGTTGCCCAGATTACTCACCGTCTTTGATGCTCTCAAAGAGTGAGGTAGCTGAGCGCATGATAACTACAAAGATGATGCTGTTAATAGCAACCTTCACCACGTTGAAGGGGAGAAGTGCGGGAACAATTAGTCCGCTTACTGCTTCTACACTCATGCCGGTGTAGATTGGGGTAACTACAAGGTTGCCGAGAATGCAAGCAACAACGCTGACAACACTGCCCACAATCAGGGCAAGTACCAGCTGCTTGATCTTCTCGGAACGGTTGTACACAATCAGCGAGACAGGCAAAACGTAGGTAAGCGTTGCCAGAATTGCCATGATAGTGCCGTAAATTCCGGACTCCGTAGTGAGGTGCAGAAGGTAGGGAAGCACCGAGACAATCGCGCCCGCGGCAGGACCAAAAGCTACGCCTGCAAGCAGGGCAAAGACGCCCGATGGATCGTACTTCAAAAATGTCACGCCTGGGATGAGTGGGAACTGAAGCACCATGGTGCTGATTGCAGCAGCTGCACAAAGCATGGCGAGAATAGCAATTCTCTTGGTGGACCAGCCGTTAGAAGATGCGGTTGTTGCGTGGGTTGAGTGGGATGAAGCCATAAAAGTCTCCGTTTCTGACATCCGGACTGTACCGTTGGTCCTGGACTTTAACCAGGTTAACCGCCTTTGCGGGTCGCGGACTTGATGGCTCTTTGAACTGGGCTGTTATAAACCCTGAAGCTCGGCCACCTTACCACCAGTAGGTAATTGCAACCATTTCTGAAACATATCGATAAGTACTATAGCAGAGTTAACAGCTGATAACACGCAAAACAGGATGGACATTTATTCGACAGAATTGCAAAAGAAATTGTTTTATCGTTCCAGAATCATGATTTTCTCGGCCCAACGCCGTGATTTTCTCGCCCCAACGCCACGTTTTTCTCGCTTGCGATAAACTATAAAAAGTAACTTACTAAGGAGCGTGTTACATGTCTGAAAGTGGCTATGACTTACAAAGCCTGGCCGGAAAGCTTTGCTCGATTGTTGGAGAAGAGAACGTCCTGGTAGACGAGCCAATGAGCGAGCACACCACTTTTAAAGTGGGTGGACCTGCGGATCTCTATGTCATCCCTGATGATCCCGATGAGGTTAAAGAGATTCTCCTTGCAGTTAAAGATGCAGAAGCTCCTTATTTTATTCTTGGCTACGGCTCTGACCTGCTTGTTTCCGATGCAGGTTATCGTGGCGTCATCATTGCTATTGCCGATGGTCTCACCGGCGTAAGCATCGACGATACCGAGATGACCTGCCAGGCCGGCGTTGGCCTCAAAGAAGCCTCCGAGATGGCCTGTGAGCTGGACCTTTCTGGACTGGAGTTTGCGTGCGGCATCCCAGGTTCTGTGGGCGGTGCATGCTTCATGAACGCAGGCGCTTACGACGGCTGCATCGCTGACGTGCTCAAATCCGTCCGTGTCCTTCTCGACGATGGCACCTTTGCTACGCTGGACGCTTCCGAGCTTGACCTGGGTTATCGTCACAGCAGAATCGCTGATGAGGGCATGATTGTGCTTTCTGCCACGTTCAATCTTCATCGTGCGGATGGCGAGAAAATCCGTGAAAAGATGGAAGAATTTACGCGCGCTCGCGAGGAAAAGCAGCCTCTTGAGCTGCCTTCCGCTGGTTCAACTTTCAAGCGTCCTGAGGGTCACTTTGTAGGCAAGCTTGTCACCGACGCTGGTCTTAAGGGCTATCGCTTTGGCGGTGCCGGTGTTTCCGATAAGCATGCTGGCTTTGTGGTCAACTACGACAACGCTACCGCTGCCGAGGTTCATGCAGTTATCGAGCA
>CAUVJF010000063.1:0-5040 GCA_963552125.1 uncultured Atopobium sp. | reverse complement strand
CATTTCTCTTATTCTCATATTGTTGCACAACATACTGAGCTGCCTGCTTTTTTAATTCTGGCAGCCTCATAGTATTCAGCTTAAAAAACCAATTATTTATTAGCAAACCACAAACAACAAGAACTACTAATAATGACAGATCTTTTACAAACCTTTTTCTACGCTTCATCTGCTGTCACCTCATTAGAACTGCTTGTAGCAACTGAAGTAAAAGTAATAACTAGGTAGCTCTAATAATATTCTGTTCGAGTATGCTTTAACAGCTAATCTTTCGGCCAATGGCTATATTTCAGCGTTGAATGAAAAAATAAGAATGGCATAACAACACTTCATAGCTGCCATTCTTATTACAAATAACTCTATTGTTTGATTTGATTTTAGAGATTATGTTTCTTCATCCTTTGCTCAAAGAGCTCGTTGATAATCTTTGACATCTCTTCAACTTGTTGAGCACTAGGTTCACCCTCAAATGTAGCGTATAGCTCTGGATGCTTCTGAGCAATATATTCACAAGACTTGCCCGTTGCATGCCCACGGACAAAAAACGGAATACGCTTAATGTAATCAGGATTTACCAGTGCCAAGATCTTCTCGTCCGCTGTTTTACTCATGAGTTCCTCCCCTTGCATCTACCTTCTCATGTACAGCTGTTGAGGATTCTTCCCAAGCTTTGAGTTCTTCATAAATAGTTTCTGCTAAGTTCACAGAAACACCTTTTACCTGAGAGATATCCTCAACACTTGCAGCCTTTAGGCGCTTAAAAGAGCCAAAATGACGCATGATATCTTTTTTACGTTTAGGTCCTACACCAGGGATTTCGTCCAGAATAGAGACGGTCATTGCCTTATCTCTAAGCTCACGATGGAACGTAATCGCAAAACGGTGAGACTCATCACGAACTTGCTTGATAAGGTACAAAGAAGCCGACCCTGTAGGTAACACGATTGGCGTGTCGTCCCAAGGTACAAAGACTTCCTCATCAGACTTAGCAAGGCCGCAGACAGGAATATCCAACCCCAGCTCATTAAGCTGGTTGATGGCAGCGGTCAACTGAGGCTTACCACCATCAACTACCAGCAAATCAGGTCGTGAGCCAAAGCGTTCATCTGCCATACGCTCCGGGCTATACCTTCTGCCCAGGACCTCTGTCATTGAGACAAAGTCGTTTGCTTCATCAAGCTCAGCGCGAATCTTAAAGCGACGATACTGGCTTTTATCAGCCTTTCCGTTAGTAAAGACCACCATCGAGGCAACGGTAAAGTTGCCATGAAGCGTAGAGATATCAAAGCACTCAATGCGCAGCGGCGGCGCATCAAGCGCAAGTGCGCTTTCCAGCTGAAGAAGCGCCTGGTTAGTGCGGTCATCAGCATAGCCCGTGCGAATCATGTGTCGCATCAGCGCATGGCGAGCGTTAGCAGAAGCCATCTGGAGAAGACGGAACTTCTCGCCACGTTGTGGGTGGTGAAGTACGCAGTTGTGACCTCGTTTTTGCGTCAGCCACTCGGACAAAACCTCTGCGTCGAGAAGAGCGATGGGCAGGTTAACCTCTGCGGGAATGTCAGCGGTTTCGTCGTAGTAGCGCTTCAAGAAGCCCGAGACCAGCTCTTCCTCGGAAACGTCCAAGCCTTTGTCCAGGATAAACTCAACTGAGCGGATGGTACGACCTTCTCGCACAACAAAAACGCAGGCAGCGGAGATAGTTTCTTCTCGATAAATGCCAATGAGGTCAATGTTGACCGAGGTAGGAAACGTGACTTGCTGGCGGTCATCAAGATCAGAGAGTGAAGTCAGGCGGGACTTGAGCCTAGCTGCCTTCTCAAAATCCAGGTCAGCGGCAGCTTCTTGCATCTGATCTTTGAGCTCAGAGACTATCTCAGAGCGATTTCCGCGGAGGAAGTTTTCTACCTGCCTGACGTTCTTTGCGTAGGAAACGGTATCAATGGCGCCAACGCACACGCCAGGTCCCTTGCCTACGTGGTAATCAAAGCAGGGACGTCCCTTCTTTGCCAGCAGCAAGTTAGCAACAGCCGCCCCATCAGGGTCTTTTTCGAGCAAACGCTTAGCACGCTTCCACTCCACGCACGTAGCGGAGCAGATAGGCACTACTTTTCTGAGCGTCTCAATGGTCTGGCGAGCGGCGTTAGAATCAGTGTAGGGACCAAAATAGCGCGTACCCTTCTTGTGTTTCTCGCGCGTGTATTTAATTGCTGGGAAGGTATCTGACTCGGTAATGGCAATGTAGGGATAGCTCTTATCGTCTTTGAAGTCCACGTTAAAGTACGGACGATACTGAGCGATAAGATTGCGCTCCAGCACCAGTGCTTCGTGCTCGTTTTCTACCACAATGTAGTCAAAACTACGCACGACCTGCATCATCAGTGGAATCTTGGCTCGATCATCTTGAAGTGTGACATACTGCCTCATGCGAGCACGCAGGTTCTTAGCTTTTCCTACATAGATAACCTTGCCAGACCCATCTTTCCAGAGGTAACAGCCTGGATCAGTTGGCACCTGATCAACCTGCTCTCTGATGGATACCAGATCATCTGAAGGCTCGGAAGAAAATGACGGCGCAAGTCCCGGCGCCCCCGAAGGCACGTAGTTGGGATCAAGGTTGTTCTGAGAGCTATCTTTGCCGTTTTTTGCGCCGCTTCTGGCCATGCTATGACCTCACGCGAGAAACCAGTGAACGAAGCATGGCGGACTCTGGTGATTTAAAGAGGATTGCCAAGCCATAGGTAACCAAAACAGCTGGAATACCTGCAAAGATGCAGTACAGCACGCCATAGAGCGCTCGGCCGTCTGGTACGCCAATAACGGCGCGCAGGCCCACCATGATAAGAAGTGCTGCAGCCGATCCTGCCAGGCCAAAAAGAATTGAACGAACAAACGCAAACACCATGGACTTAAGTCCAATCTGACCAAGGTGCTTACGCAGGCTGATCAACATAATGGTATCGATAACCACATAGAAGATGGCTGAAGTAGCTGCTACAAACATCATGCCAAAGTGAGAAGTACCCACCAGCAGCACTAAAACCTGCACGACAGAGCCAAGCGTTGCAGAAACAGCGTAGAGCGTCATACGACGCATAGCAGAGCAGACTTTTTGCAGGTACATGCCAATGCCATACAAAGGCAAAGCAAGCGACTGGCCAATCAAGAATTGCTGGGTTAACAGCAGTTGGTCTTCAGTGAACTTGCTTGCTCCAATAATAGAAACAAGAGGCATCGAGAAGATCATCAAGTACATCATGAACGGCACGGTAAAGAAAAGAATCTGGTTGATACCGTGCTTGAAGTCCTTCTTGAACTGGTCCATATTCTCTTTTGCCCAGCTATCGGACAGCTCGGTAAAGAGGGCTGTGGTAATAGGCACCGTCAAAATGGAATATGGCAGCGTGTACCAAAGACGAGCGTATGCCGCAATGGAAGCGCCAGATGCGGAAACGCTGAGCTGCGAGCTTGTCTGCACCGACATAGTTACAAACGTGGCAACCACAACAATCAGAGCAGGCGCGCCAATCTTAAGTGTCTCTTTAAGCGCGGGGTCTTTGAGGTTAATTCTCCACGAGAGCTTAATCCCCTTGCGCTTGAGTGACGGTACCTGAATCAGAACCTGAATCAGAACGCCCAGGGGATTTCCCAGTGCAAGAATAAGAAGGCCCAGTTCAGGATTAGTGTTAACCAAGAAAGCATACGCAAAGAACGATGCCGTAGTTACAAAGTTATTAAAGATAGGAGCTGCGGCTGGCCAGAGATAGTCTCGCTCTGCATTCAAAACACCAGAAAAAATGGTGGAGAAACAATACAGCATAACCTCAATAACAAAGAACCTAAAGAAATACACTGCCAGCGTTGGGTCAAAATCAGCACCTGCCGAGAAGGACTGTGTATACACCACCTCTGCGGCAAAGAAGAAGCCTAAAACAGCAACGATTCCAGTTGCGACAACAACAATGGAAAGCAGGTTGGAGGTGTAGGCATTTGCCTCATCCTGTCCAACTTTTTTCTTAATAGAGAGATATACCGGCAAGAAAGCTGTGGTGAGCATTCCCGCACCAACAAGCTCATAGAGCTGGTCAGGAAGGGTATTTGCAATGGAGTAGCAACTAGCAAGAACGGTAGCACCCATAGCAAATGCCTGAGCCCAGGTTCTTAAAAACCCCGTAATACGGCTAATCAGAACAAGTACGCTCATCATAGAGGTAGAACGACTTAAGTCTTTTTGCTTAGAAGCATCCTCTTCATCAGAAGAAGCCTCTTCACTATAAGAATTACCTGCGTCGAAGTTGCCGTCTGACACAGAGCTGTTATCTGCCTCAGAGTTATCCTCTTCAGCAGCGGCCTCTTCGAGTTTCTGACTTACAATCTGCTCAAAGACTTCATCCTCAATTGGTTGATGAAACGTCTCTGGAACAACAATGTTGTCCACTACAGGAGGCTCATCAAAGGTCTGATCAAGAGCCTTGCTCAGAGTTTCTTCAGATAAGGTTCCATCAGAAGACTCCGCTGAAAGTCGCATATGTTTGGGCTGATATGTCACTAGTGCACCTCGCGAACAATATCTGCAAACGTAGCCGATACAAATGAAGCTAAATCTTCTGGAGAAAGCGTTAAACTGAGTCCGCGTTTTCCACCAGAGATATGGATGAGCTCAAAAAGCTGAGCGGTCTCGTCAATTATAGTGGGAAACTGCTTTTTCATACCAACGGGAGTGCAGCCACCACGAACATAACCCGTTAAACCCTCAAGCTCTTTAACAGGAAGCATGGAAAGGTTCTTTTGGCCGGACGCGGCTGCTGCTTTCTTAAGATCAAGCTCTTGATCTACAGGAATACAACACACCACATGCTCTCCACTTGAAGTTACGCAGACAAGTGTTTTGAACGCGGCGTCTGGATCTTCTCCAAGCATCTCTGCAATATGAGTTCCCAACTCACCAGAAGGAACGTCTTCGTCTACCTCGTAAGATTGGAACTCGTAAGCAATGCCGGCAGCATCAAGCTCCCTCATGGCATTTGTCTTTTGAACCTTTGC
>CAUVJF010000062.1:0-5071 GCA_963552125.1 uncultured Atopobium sp. | reverse complement strand
TGCACAGGTTTTCTCGGTAGATTGCTGTGAGGTCACAGGCAACATTACGCTCCATACACTTGGTGCTGAGCAAGCGTTTGGCGACGCTCAGGACGGTACGCAAGACGGCGTGCAGGCCGCAGCGGAGGCCGGCGGTGCGCAGGATGCAGCGGAGGCCGGCGGCGCACAGGATGGCGGCAACCAGATTGCGCTTCCATCGACGGTTGAGGGACTCAAGACAGGAGAGGGCGAGGCGTCAGTCAAAGAGGTTGAGCTTGAATCTGAGCTGAGTCGCGCGCTTGCTGCACAAGGGTTGCCCTGCAAGGGAGCTGTGCTTTTCTTGGGCAAGTTTGCCGGCGAGCAGCATACCTGGCTTTTCTTGCGAGAAGAAAACGCTGAGCCCCTGAGCGACATTGAGCTTGATTTCTTGGACCGCGTGATGCTTCTGGTCCACTCGTTGGCCGTTGGTGCCGAAGAGAGCCAGCAAAATAAGCATATCTCGCAGGCGCTGCAGTCGGGCATGAAAAATGACCTGCAGAAGGTAGAAGGAATTTCTGCCGAGGGAATTTATTCGTCCGCAACCGCCGACGCGTTTGTTGGTGGCGATTTTTACAGCATGATTAAGCTGCCAGGCCGTCGCGCGTGCATTATTATGGGCGATGTTTCTGGCAAGGGTATTGAGGCAGCATCTATTTCATCTGCAGTTAAAACGGCACTTTCTGCCTATGCGTGGGAGGGAAGAACTCCCGCTCGCATGGTGGCAACGCTCAATGAATTCCTGCTGGGCTTCTCGAGGGTAGAGACGTTTGCTACGCTTTTTGTTGGCATTGTTGACCTTACAACTTCATCGCTGACCTACTGCTCCGCTGGTCATCCACCTGCGATTTTGGTGTCTGCTCAATCGGGCGACGCTGAGCTTTTGGACGTACAGTCGGGCGTTGTGGGTGCGTTTCACGACATGGAGTATAAAAACGGTACGATTCGCCTGCACGAGGGTGATATCCTGCTGCTTTACACCGACGGAACCACGGAAGCTCGTAGCCCTGAAGGCGCTTTCTTTGGCGAAACTGGCCTGCGAGACATGATTATGAACGAGGTTCCTCGTGGCTTTGATGGCCTGCTCAATAGGTTCTTGAGCACGCTTGATCGCTATACCGGCCGAAGGCTTGACGACGACGTTGCCATGGTTGCCCTGCGCTTTGATGAGCTCGGCAGTACTGATTCTGGCACGCTTGGCAGCGCTGATTCTGGCGAGAAGAACAACTAGACGATTTTCTCGCTAAAAAGTGTAGATATCTGAAATTCTTGTTGCTGTGCGGGAACAAGAAACGTATGTATACGCAGCCAAACATAGCAGTTGTTTCAGTCAATACTGACCTTGACGTGAGGGGAGTCCCGCGCGTGAAGGCTCAGATTGAACAACTCATTGATAGCGGCTGCAGAAGAATTGTATTGAATATGTCGGAGGTTTCGTACATCGATTCATGCGGCATGGGCTTTATTGTGTGCGCTGTTCGACGTATGAAGACGCTCGGCGGCCTTATGAGTCTAACCAACGTGCAACCGACGGCGTTTAAGGCCTTGGTGCGCATGGGTCTTATCGATTTCATGCCAATAAGTACCTGCGCCGCTAAGTCGCGCGTGACTCCGCTTGCACCGGGCACGCATCCGTCGTTTCAGACAACGTTTAGAGTTGATCCCAATAAAATGTGTGACGCTCGTTCAAGGGCTATCGCGCTGCTGAAGACACTGCCGTTTACCTCGGACCAAAAGTTTGACATTGAACTTGCAGTTGGCGAGGCTATTGGCAACGCTGTAGATCACGCGTGCGAGAAGGGCGTGCTGACCACGGTTTCCGCGTATCCAGACAGGGTGGTCATTGACGTCTCGGATTGCGGTGACGGTTTTAGCATCTCCGACGAGGAGGAGCCTCCCGCGACCGGCCAGTTTGCCGAGCGTGGACGCGGCGTTAAGCTGATGCGCCTGCTTATGGACGCCGTGTCTATCCAGGAGAAACCTTCCGGCAACGGCACCGTCGTCCGCCTGGTCAAGATGATGCGCTAGGTCGTGCGGGGTGCGTACGCAGGTTGCGAGTGATTTCAACCCGGTATCTATTTCGTGTGGATACCGGGTTTCTTGTGCGTAAATGCTGGGAGTAGACGGGTTTCTCGCCAGGTGGATGACGGGAGTTGGGCGTACGCTTGTGCGCGCCTGATTTCTTCAAAGAATCTGTAACTTTTGCCTAAAAGCATTAAAGAATCTGTGGATTTGCCTGATTTTGTTAAAGAATCGGTGCCGCAAATGCAGATTCTTTGCACTTTTAAGGCGGGCCTTCCGTGACGTACCTTTTGGATCCAGTGTGGCGTCATGGGCGCTTTCATCGAGCCTGATTTTCTCGCCAAGTCTGAATGATTTGCCGGAAAAGTGCACCATATCTGAGCTATTTGCCGGTTTTTCTCACCTTGTCTGAGCTGTTTTACTCAGACATGACGCGTTTTTCAGGCTCGAAATAGGCTCGCAATCTAAACCCCAAACTAGCTCGGTTACGCGCGACAAAAAGAAACCCCAGCCGAAGCTGGGGTTGTCAATTCACTGGAGGCGAGACCCGGATTCGAACCGGGGATAAAGGCTTTGCAGGCCTCTGCCTTACCACTTGGCCATCTCGCCATATGAAAAAGGCCGAAACGAATCCGGCCGAAAAATCATGGAGCGGGCTACGGGGTTCGAACCCGCGACCTCAACCTTGGCAAGGTTGCGCGCTACCAACTGCGCTAAGCCCGCGAACGCGAGGAATAATATACGCAAGTTCACGGCTGAGTGCAAGTGTAAATTTCAAAATCGTCAAACTTTTTTAGAAAAGTCACGAATCCTCATGCGCTCAAGAGGTGGATTTTTCTTACAAAACTTACAAATAAGAGCAGGTAGATTGCCAAGTGTGGCCGCTTGACGTATCATGGAACAAGAACTTTTGAATGAGGTTGTATGTTCTTTATTGTCGCGTCGCTCATAGCTCTTTTGACGCTTGCGTATCTTGTCGCAAGCGGTTTTGTTCGCGTGGTGCGATATTTTTGGGGCTGGCTTTCGTCTGGCGAGAAGATCGACGGGCTTGCAGGCGATGCCGTATCAGCCGCACCCCAGACCACTCCGTTCTCCAAGCCAAAACCAACGCAAGCGGAGCTCTCAGCATATTTGGACACGATGCATCTTGGCTGGTACCAGGTGGTCATCCTCTTTATTGTGGGCTGTATGGCCGGCCTTCTTATTGAAGAAATTTGGATGCTCATTACCGCTGGCCTGACCGAGAGCAGGGTTGGCCTCATCTGGGGACCATTTTCTCCGCTCTACGGAACTGGCGCAGTATTTCTCACGGTTATTTGCTATCAGTTACACAAGCATCACGCCAACAACCTGGTCATTTTTCTGGTTTCGGTTGTTGTTGGTGGCACGCTGGAGCAACTTACCGGCTGGGGAATGCAAGAGATTTTCCACTCGGAATCGTGGACGTACGCTCATCTTCCAGATGCCATCACACAGTGGGTGGCCTGGCGATTCTTGGGATTTTGGGGCATTTTGGGTCTGATTTGGTGTCGGGTCATCATGCCTCGCGCGCTCTACAAGATAGGTGAGCCAACATCAAAAAGGCAAGCAATTTTTGTTACCCTGCTTACGGTGTATCTTGTCGCCGACATTTCAATGACGGTGGCATGCCTAGGCAGAAAGGCTCAGCGAGACGCTGGCGTTCCTCCGTCAAATGCGTTCGAGATGTGGGTAGATACTCATTACGACGACAGCTTTGTATCTACTCGTTTCCAGAACATGACCTTTACACCGCCAGACTCGGCTGACAAGTCGTAGCCACCAAGCGTCGCGCGCAGCACGTCTGCAAGACCACACGTCCGCAGAACGTACACTGCAAGCACACAAGGCCGCACGCCCGTAAGCCCGCAAGACCGCGAGAAACCCAAAGGATTTGTAATGCACATGCCTTCTGCAAAACCAGAACATCCAACAGGCAACGTGTACCTGGACTTTGCCGCAGCTACACCTATGGATCCACGTGTAGTTGATGCAATGATTCCGTACTTCACGGAGAAGTTCTACAACCCTTCAGCACCGTATGCTCTGTCTCGCCAGGTTCGTGACGAGGTAGAGCGAGCACGCGCTGTCTTGGCGCACGCCATTGGTGCTCGTCCAGGAAACGTGGTACTCACGGCAGGTGCTACAGAGGCCAACAACTTGGCGTTTGCAACTGTTTCGGAAGATGCACACGTTATCGTTGACGCCATTGAACATGAGAGCGTTCTTGCCTGTGCAGGGATTTTCTCGCACAAGACACTTCGCGTAGAAGCAGACGGTCGCGTGGACCCAGAGCGGGTTGCAAAAGCCCTCAAGCCAGAGACCGAGCTGGTTTCCATTGAGCTTGCAAACGGCGAGATTGGCACCATCCAGCCTATCCGAGAGATTTCGCAGGTACTTGCCAAGGAGCGCTCGCGCAGGCTTGCAGCAGGGGAGACTCGTCCGCTGCACTTGCACGTAGACGCTTCTCAGACAGCGGCGTACTTGAGCGTAAATGTGTCGTCACTGGGCGTGGATATGTTGACGCTTTCCGCGGCAAAGCTTTCTGGCCCCAAGCAGGTAGGTCTTCTGTGGGCTTCCGACGATGTGCGCTTAAGGCCGCTGGTGCTCGGCGGCGGACAAGAGGGCGGCGTTCGTTCAGGTACAGAGAACGTCGCTGGTGTCATTGGCTTTGCGTGTGCTTTAGCGCTTGCAGATGAGACTCGCACTGACGAGGCAAAGCGGGTTTCTCGCCTTAGAGATCAGCTGCAGACGCTGCTTTACGCGGAGTTTCCGCAGATGATTGTCTCGGGACCAAAGAACGCCAAGCTAAGGCTTCCTAATTTGTTGCACGTTTCTTTCCCGGGACTTGAGGCTCGCCGTCTGGTCATTTTGCTGGAGCGTCTTGGCGTGTCAGTAGGAACAGGCTCTGCGTGCGCCGCATCAAAGATGCAAATATCTCACGTGCTTGAGGCAATTGGTGCACCGCGAGAAGTAGCAGCGGGAAGCCTCAGGTTAACGCTTGGAAGAACTACCA
>CAUVJF010000061.1:0-5138 GCA_963552125.1 uncultured Atopobium sp. | reverse complement strand
AAACATAGCGCTTATCGCCAGCTGGGTTGTTGTTTGCATCTGCAGGAACAGCAGAAGCACCAACATAGCGGAAGTGGTTATCAACGTAAGAACGCTTCCAAAACTCAAACTTATAGCCATCGCGGACAGGCAGGTCCTCAATGATGTTGTACTCAGCAAAGCCGTAAGTGCGAGGGTTATTTGGAGTCTTGGACTCTGTATAAGTTGCGTTGCCATAGATGGTGCCGCCATTTGCGTCATAAATGAGCTGATTAACTGCAGATGGCGTTGGAGTAGGTGTAGGAGTTGGGGTGGTCTCTGCAGGAATAACGTGGATGTGATAGCCAACCCACATAAGGTGAGTGGTGTTACCGCCAACGTTAGCTGGATCAGAGGAATCTCCCTGCATAGTAACAAGGAAGAAAACGGTAGCAGGCTGGTTAGCAGGAGTTACTTGACGGCCAGTGAACTGAAAATAGAACTGACCACCATTGTTGGTAACAGTATTGCTGTTTCCATAGAATGCATAGGTGAAGTCATTATCAGTAGCTGGAAGCTCTGGATAAGGAGCAGCGGTGACCAGCGTAGTGGTTACGCCAAAAGGAGCAAAGCCGGGACGAGTGGTGGTGTAGTGGGAATACGCACCAGTGTCTCTAATGGTCTGACCAACGCGAACAACAATCTCGCCATACTGACCAGGAACAGGAGTCTGGTGGCCAGAATGCTGAGGGTTGTCTGTAAGAACCCTGGATGTATCGGCATTACCGTCAGCCGAGAAAACAGAAACCTTTACACCTGGTGTAGATGTATCAATAGGATCTGCAAATGCAAGTTTAGGTGCAAAAACTGCAAGAACTGCAACAAACGCAAGTGCAAGTGCACACGCAATTCTCTGAAGCGTCTTGATGTGGCGCATAAAACCTCCTGGAACTATTACAAGTAATTACGTACTCTTACGGCCAAAATTCAGCTGCAAGAGCATATAGGACAAGGCAATTCTTAGTAAATGAGCCCAGAGCGATTACATATATCTTTCATAGGTTTTCCACGTATTTTCCATATGTTTTGGCATAAAAAAGCGCGACGAGAAACTCACCGCGCTTGAACGCATATGTTGTATCGCTTGTCAGTCAGAAACTTACTTAACAAGCAGGAAGTATGCGATAACTGCAATACCCAGAATAATGCGGTACACGCCAAAAGGCTTGAAATCATGCTTGCGGACATAGCCCATAAGCGCACGGACCATAACAAGCGAAACAATAAACGCCACTAAACAACCAACACCCAAAATAATTGCCTCAGGAGCAGTGAAGGTGTTGCCCTTCATAAAGTAGCGCACAAGCCTTAAAGCAGAAGCGCCGGCCATAGTAGGAATAGCCAGGAAGAACGTAAACTCAGCAGCCACTGCCCTCGAGCAACCAAGTGCTAAACCGCCCAGGATGGTTGCACCAGATCTTGAAGTACCTGGAACAATTGCAAGTACCTGGAAAACGCCAATTCCAAGCGCGGTCTTCCAGTCCAGGTTGTCAATGTCTTGTACGCGGGCCAGGTTGTCGGCAGAGGGGGCCTTAAGAGATGCTGCAGCGTCTGGACGCATGTGCTTGCCTCGAGGTGCCTCAACCTTTACTGCTGCAGCGACCTTCTCGCGATGGAGCTCAAGCACAATAAAAATGATGCCGTAGAAAATAAGAGTTGCAGCAATAACAAAGGGGCTTCCAAGATGCTCTTCAATGAAGTCGTTGAGCGGCAGGCCAATTGCTGCAGCAGGAACACAGCTGACCACCACTTTTGCCCAGAGTTTCCAGGTAGAGCGCTTCTCGTCTTTGGATTTCTTTGGCGAGAAGGGATTGAGCTTGTGGAAAAATCCCACGCATACTGCAAGAATTGCGCCAAGCTGAATAACTACTAGGAACATATTCCAAAAGTCTTCAGAGACGTTGAGTGGTAAAAACTGATTGAGCAGCAGCATATGGCCTGTTGATGATATAGGTAGCCACTCGGTAATACCCTCAACTACGCCAAATAACGCTGATTTAAGCGCTTCAATCCACAAAATTGCCGACTCCACTAAAACCTCCTTGGGGACTGATTACGAACCTATTGTACGCAGTCCGTTCGCCCTTTCTTTTCCTACCGTTCACGGTTTTACCTAACGACTTTACTACTTTAAAAGTGCCTTGTTTTCTGCAAAGTTGGCATTTGAAGCCAAAAACAAGTAGAATTGACACCCTCGCACGAGCGGAGAGAAGCGATTATGCGTATTTTTGAGGTCAAGTGTTATCTGACCTTGCGCTTGAAGCCAGTAATGAGCGGATGGCACTAACTGCGCACTAATCGGAAGCCCCCAATCGCGGAGGTCGATTTGAACTATTACATGCGTCACAGACGCTTACCTTCATGCTCTACCCTTATGACAGCACTCCTTGCAGCAGTGCTTGTTGTCAATACCTTTTTGTTTGGCGTCTCAAGAGCTCAGGCAGAGACTCTTGAAGAGCTCCAGGCCAAGGTAGAGCAGACAAATTCTGATTACGATGCCGCCAATCAGCGTGTGGCTGAACTGCAAAAACAGATTGCAGATAATGAGGCACGTATTGCAGAGATTGAACAGCAACTCCCAGAGCAGCGCTTAAAAGCTGCAGAGTCCATTAGAGCAATGTATCGCATGCAGCAGGGCTCTATGGGAATTATTGATCTGCTTTTATCGGCAGATAACTTTAATGATTTGATTGCTGTTATTCAGTATCTTGAAATTATCCAGAACAAAAATTCAGATGCTATCAACCATCTGGTTGATCTTAGCAAAGAGCTTTCTGAGACTCAGTCATCTCTAAATGCACAGATGGCAGAAGCAGAGGAGCAGAAGAAGGCTGCTGAGGATGCTATGAATGCAGCAATTGCAACAAGAGAGCAATTGCAGGCAGAGCAAGCTCAACAGGCAGCAGCAGAAGCAGCTGCTGCAGAAGAAGCACTAAAAGAGGCTTCTACTGAGACCACCTTTACCAACGCTTCTGGTAATACCACTGAAGTCACCACCCCATCAACTCCTTCAGCTCAAAATGTTGATTGGTCAAGCGATAAGACCAACTTTGTAAGCAGTTGGGGCGCTCGAATTGATGCCTATCTTGCTGGCTCCCCTCTTGCTGGCTACGGCTCAACCTTTGCCGAGGCTGCATGGGCCTACGGCGTTGATCCTCGTTTATCGCCTGCTATTTCTGCAGTTGAGAGTACAAAGGGTAGGTATAACTTCCTCCCCTACAACGCATGGGGCTGGGGCTCTTCAAGCTGGGGTAGCTGGGAAGAGGCTATCTGGGATCACACAGCTGGTCTTGCTGCTGGTTACGGCGGAAGGCTTTCTGTCTCTGGCGCTGCAAAGTACAACCCAGCAAATCCAAACGGCTGGTACTCGGCAGTTCTCACGCAGATGGAACTCATCTAAGCCTCTGGCCACACAACCTTTAGAGAACATTAAAACCCCGCAGCTTACCTGCGGGGTATTTGTTGTCGGGTGCGACTAGGCGGTGAGTACGACCATCGCTAGGATGAGGGCAAAGCCGATGAGGTCGGCAACGCTAAAGGTAGTTCCAAGAACCAGTGCGGTGGTAATGGTTGCCATAACGGGCTCGACAGTACCCAGCAGGACCGCTCTAAGTGAGCCTGCATCCTTAACGCCCTGCAGGTAGAGACCGTACGCTAAGAAGGTTCCCACCAGCACACCAATAACTACCAGCAAAACACCAAAGGCGTCCAGCTGAGGCATGTGGTTCCAGGGCTGATAGAACACGGCAATCAGCGTGCCTGAGAACAGAAAAGCTAGGCCATTAACGGTAAAGCTTCCCCACTTTTCCATCAGAGGCTTTGGCAAAATCGAAAGAGCTGCCTGAGCAAATGCGCACATAACGCCCCAGAAAATACCTGCTGTTGGCAGGCTAAGCGTGCCTGGATTTCCTCCTGTTACCAAGAGATAGGTGCCAATAAGCGCCAAAACAATACCAAGAATCTCTCGACGACGAGGCCAGCGCTTGCCAACCACACAGACAAAGGCTAAAACGCCCAGCATGCCCAACGACTGCATGATTGTTGCAGTTCCAGAATTAGTAGCATTAACTGCATAAATATAAGCAACTTGCGAAAAAAGAATGGCAAACAAGCTAACCACAAATATTTTTACCAGCTCTTTTGGCTTCCTGATGACAGTTGTGAGATTTTTTCTATCAAACGCAAAAGCTGTTCCTAAGAATAACCAGCAGGCACAAAGCTCACGAATGTCAATCAACCACATCGGATCAACGTGATAGGTATCAAGCAGGTATTTTGCAGCGGTTCCAAATGCGCCCCAGGAAGCTCCACCAATCAAGACAAAGAGCATTCCTCGATAGATTTTCTTCTTGTTATCAGGGGTTATTTCAGCATCATCGCTACCAAGTGCTTCCTCTTCTGCAGAAGTCTCTAAAACGTCTGTGGCCTTAGAAGACTTCACATCGCCCTCATGAGAAATGAAATCATTCATCTGGGTATAAATCTTTCATTACAAAATACGGATACAAGTGTCACTTTTTCTCTGACGCGGTAGTATCACAATAACAAAAATCCACCTTACCCTGCTTTATGCGGAGTCTCAAGTCTCCAAACGGTTCAAATGGGCAAGATGGTCCAAAACGGCAATGATGCTCACGTAAGTTTTCGTATAGATTGGCAGCTTATGACATCCAAGTATTCGCAGATGGACAGCGCGTTTTCTGTTGGTACGCTTCATGCAGAAGACAAGAGCTTTGAGGTAATCTCAGCTGAGTGGGTTAACGAGATTTCTGGCTACGCCTACATCTTTAAGCATGTTCCTACAGGTGCTCGCCTTATGTGGTTTGCCTGCGACGATGACAATCGCTCGTTTGCCATTGCTTTTAAGACACCTCCTGTAGACCACACAGGCGTATTCCACATCTTGGAGCACTCTGTTCTCTGTGGATCCGATGCCTATCCTGTCAAGGAGCCTTTTGTTAACCTGCTCAAGACCTCTATGCAGACGTTCTTGAACGCAATGACTTACCCTGACAAGACGGTATACCCTGTGGCCAGCACCAATGTAGCTGACTTGGAAAACTTGATGAGCGTATACCTAGACGCCGTTCTGCATCCTGCAATCTATAAGCGCAAGCGCA
>CAUVJF010000060.1:0-5253 GCA_963552125.1 uncultured Atopobium sp. | reverse complement strand
CCTATTGAGCGTCAAAAGCCTTATCAACGTCAGAAATCATTTTCTGAGCAACACCACAGTGACCGTCTCCACCGTGATGAGTACCACAGCTGCTGGATGAAGAGCATCCAGAACAAGAACCCTCTTTTGCGCCCTTAAGTTGAGAGCGGACACAAAGAGCAACAAGAGCAATGACGATAAGGACAACCAAAATATCAATAGGACTCATACAGATACTCCTCAATTTGTTAGCTAAGGCATACTATACCCTCATTGCATGCTTGCATGCGCTGAATTATAAATTATTTGCAGAATCTAAATTCTTACCAAAACAATTGAGAACTGCCATCTAAGTCAAAGTGAACTGCCTCCCATTTCTTGGACATAAGCAATGGGAGGCAGTTCATATGCGGGTGATTATGATTCTGCAGCGTGTTAGCGTCGGCTTTTAGGTCTGGCCCACAAAATAGCGCAGCTTTGGTAGGTTCTGCCGAAGAATTGACATGTTCTTAATCAAGATAGCCAGGCAGCTAGGCGGTCGCACTACCTGATATGCATCTCTATGCATAAACTTCATCTAATATGCTAGAAAATGAATAGCGTCATATAAAAGATTTAACTATAGGTAAATTCCGCACCTAAGGAACACACTTAAGTCAGATATTCTGCTCAGATGCGGGCATTTTACACATCTAATGACGATAATCTGCATGATTGAGGTATTTTCAGCGTAATGTATACGTCTTTTTGACAGATTATCTGACTTAGGTGTGTTTTGAACTGCCTCCCATTTCTCGTGTCCAAGAAATGGGAGGCAGTTCAAAGTTGGCACACGCGATATGCAAAATCTTTTAGACATTGATTCGCACGTATTTTTCGGTGTGCGGTAGAATATGAGACGCAAGCGTTTTGTCTTGCACCTGTATGTAAAGTATTGCCAAAAACTTGGTGTTTACCACGTATGGTGCACAAAGTTTGACGCGTAGAAAGGAAGCCTAATGGCTGAAGATCAGTACATGCACCTTGTTATTGTTCGCCACGGTGAGTCTGAGTGGAACAAGCTCAACCTGTTCACTGGTTGGACTGATGTTGACCTTACCGAGACAGGTCACGAGGAGGCAGCAGCTGGCGGCCGTGCTCTCAAAGAGGCTGGCTATGACTTTGATGTTTGCTACACCTCTCTGCTCAAGCGTGCTATTCACACTCTGAATCATGTTCTTGATGAGCTAGACCGTAACTGGCTTCCTGTTCATAAGACTTGGCGTCTGAACGAGCGTCACTATGGTGCACTTCAGGGCCTCAACAAGGCTGATGCAGCTGCTGAGCACGGCGAGGAGCAGGTAAAGATTTGGCGTCGTTCCTTTGATGTTCAGCCACCAGCTCTTGAGCCAGGCGACGAGCGCGATCCTCACGTTCAGGAAATGTTCCGCGATGTTCCAGCAGAGGATCTTCCTTACACCGAGTGCCTGAAGGACACCATTGCACGCGCATGGCCTTACTTTGAGCAGGAGATCAAGCCACAGCTTGAGGCGGGTAAGCGTGTTCTTATTGCTGCACACGGCAACAGCCTTCGCGCTCTTGTTATGCAGTTTGAGCACCTCACTCCAGAAGAGATTCTTGAGGTTAACATCCCAACTGGCATTCCTTGCGCATACACCTTTGACAAGGATTGGAACATTGTAGATAAGCACTATATTGGTGATCCAGCTGTCATCGAGGCAAAGATTAACGCTGTTGCAAATCAGGGTAAAGCTAAATAAACAGCTTGCTAACACGCAATATTGCTAAGCAGAACGGGGTGGTTTAAAACCACCCCGTTTTTTTCCTGCTTATAGAACCATGATGAGTGTGCCAACAGCAATAAAACCTACTTTGAATAGTGTTACGATGTACCGCCGAGAAAAGAAGGGATTAAATGTTTAAAAGAGAGCTCAACGCAAAACTTGTTCTTTCTGTAATTGCAACAGGAATTATGTCCTTCTCGGGTGTTGTCGTAGAAACCGCCATGAACGTGACGTTTCCAACATTGATGGAAGAATTCTCTATTGGAACCTCAACGGTACAATGGATGACCACTTCGTATCTTTTAATTCTTGCCATTATCATGCCTATGTCATCGTTTTTAAACAGGCGATTCAAAACTAAAAGTATTTTTACCGTAGCCATGATCTTCTATATCAGCGGCATTCTTTGTGGATTTGCTGCTCCAACGTTTATGTTGTTGCTGCTTGGCCGCATTTTAGAAGGCATTGGCACCGGTCTGGCTCTACCACTGATGTTCAACATCATTACCGAACAGGCTCCACTTAAAAACATGGGCGTGATGATGGGCATTGGTATGCTTGTTACCGCTGTTGCACCTGCGGTAGGACCTTCAGCTGGTGGCTGGATTGCAGAACATCTTGGCTGGCGAATGATTTTTGCCGGTCTTATCCCCTTCTTGATTATCGCATTTGTACTGGGAATTAGTTCAATCCAACAGAGCCATGAGACTGAAGTTATCTCTTTTGATGTCTTTGGCTGGCTGCTGCTTACCGTAAGTTTTATTGCGCTTATCTTTGTTATTGACGAGTCCAGCGCGTTTGGCCTTCTTAGCATTCCTGTTTTGCTTGCAATGGTAATTTTTGTAGGCTCACTTGCGCTTTTTGTGCGTCACGAGAACTCCTTTAAATACCAGGAGCAATCGGATAAATCTCCAAAAATTCCTATCATTAACCTTGAGGTATTTAGCGAGAAGGGCTTTGTACTCTCGCTCTTTGCTATTGTTGCTCTGCAATTTATTATTCTTGGTCAGTCGTATCTTCTGCCTAACTTCTCCCAGCTAGTACTAGGTGCAGGCGCTACCGCAGCAGGAGCTCAAATGCTGCCAGGATGTGCTATTGGCGCAGTCATGGCACCAATTTCTGGTCAGATTTTAGACAAACTAGGAGCTAAAAAACCTATTGTTACAGGCATTCTTTGCTGTCTTACCAGCATGCTCCTTTTGCTGCTCTTTGTTCACCAACTTACCGTAGAAATGATTACGTATATTTTTGCTATCTTTGCCATTGGCCAGGCGCTTCAGATGGGAAACAATTTTACGGTAGCCTTGGGACATCTGCCAGAAGACCGCAAGGCAGATGGAAATGCTGTTATTAACACAATGCAGCAGCTCTTTGGCGCTATGGGCACCAGCGTTATTTCTGGTGTAGTAGCGGCTTCTCAGCTTGGAGCTACAAACTTGGCTACGAGCACCCTCGCAGGAGCTCAAAACGCACTCTTTGTGCTTGTATGCGTAGCTTGTATTCCTCTTGTTACTATGGGAATCGTGCTCTTTGTACTACCTAAGATGACAAAATAAAGACGCGGCAACGGCATTTAAAAGAAAGCAAATTAAAAAGCTAGTTATCCAACAACGGATAACTAGCTTTTGATTTAGACGATCGAATAATCAAGCTACGACACAAAAGCTGATAATTTCAATCCAATGAATACAGCAACCAGGCAAGTAACAACGTTAACCGCAATGTTCACTCCTGCAGCAGTCCAGTTACCTGCTTGAATAAACGTCAACGTTTCATTTGAGAAGGTCGAGAAGGTCGAAAGTCCTCCACAAAGGCCCACGGCTAAGAATAGCTTTACCTGTGGCTGAAGTGGACTTGCAAGATCAAGTCCCGTCACAAAACCAATAATCAAACCTGCAACAACATTTGCAGCAAACGTACCAACTGGCAGGTTAGGAATCCACTGTTTAAAGAGGACTCCCAACTGCCAGCGACCTAAACTACCCAGAGCTCCACCAAGAGCTACAGCTAACGCTTCAAACATAAAATGCCCCTACTCCAGCTCTCGCGAGCCTGTATACAGCTGGTAATACTCTCCATGCTTTGCAATAAGCTCATCGTGAGTACCGCGCTCAATAATGCGACCATGTTCCAGAACCATAATGGCGTCAGAATTACGAACCGTAGATAACCTGTGAGCAATTACAAAAACTGTACGGCCTGCCATCAGGGCATCCATGCCCTTCTCGATAAGTGCCTCAGTACGCGTATCAATACTGGAAGTTGCCTCGTCCAAGATAAGCACGGGAGGATCAGCAATAGCAGCACGCGCAATTGCCAGAAGCTGCCTCTGACCTTGTGAAAGGTTAGCACCGTCTGAGGTAAGTACGGTGTTGTAGCCACGTGGCATACGACGGATAAACTTGTCCGCGTTTGCAATCTTTGCTGCAGCAATAACCTCGTCATCAGTGGCGTCTAACTTACCAAAGCGAATATTGTCTGCAATGGTACCTGTGAACAGATGCGTATCTTGCAAAACAATACCAAGCGAGGACCTTAATGCAGATTTCTTAATGTCATTGATTGGAATGCCGTCGTAGGTGATAGTTCCGCTGCGAACGTCATAGAAACGGTTGATGAGGTTGGTAATTGTTGTTTTACCAGCACCAGTTGAGCCGACAAACGCAATCTTCTGGCCAGGCTTTGCAAACAGCGTGAGGTTTGCAAGAACCGTCTGATCATCGTCGTATCCAAAGGTTACGTCATCAAAACGGACGTCTCCGGCAAGAGGGGTTTTCTCGCCAGACGGTGTGACCCAAGCCCAGGACTCTTCTCCTGACTCGTAACCACTAACGCGAACCAGGTCAACCTTGCCCTCATCAACCTCGGGAGTCATCTCCATAACCGCAAAGATGCGCTCAGCACCAGCAAGAGCGGTAAGCAGGAAGTTGGAGAGCTGTGTGAACTGGTTGAATGGCATGGCTGCTTGTCTAACAAAAACCAGATAGGACGCAAGACTTGCAACATCTGCGTGTCCGTTTACCGCAAGCAGTGCGCCAACCACGGTAACCACAGCGTAATTGATATACGTCAACGAAACCGTAATAGGGACCATAGTTGCCGCATAACCCTGAGCACTTGTTCCAGAGTGCCGTAACTCCTCATTGACCTTTAAAAAATCAGCAAAGTTGGCATCCTCGTGATTAAAAACTTTAACCACTTTAAGGCCAGAGATTGTTTCTTCTGCGAAACCGTTAAGAACACCAAGGCTCTTTTGCTGCACAGAATAGTGCTTGGCAGAGCGCTTACTAGCATAACGTGCATATACTACAATCAAAACGTCAAAGAGAACAGTAATGAGCGTCAGCTGCCAGTTGAGGACAATGAGCAACACAAGCGTACCAACCATCTGAATAAACGCCAGAACAAGGTTGGCAAAGCTGTTATTGAGCGCTTCCGAGATGGTATCCACGTCATTTGTAAAGAAGCTCATAATGTCGCCGCGGGTACG
>CAUVJF010000059.1:0-5267 GCA_963552125.1 uncultured Atopobium sp. | reverse complement strand
GTATTGCCTGCAACAACCAATGGGCGCTTGACCAGCATGCCTGTGGTGGCAAGCAAATTATAGGCATCACTATCGCTCATACCTGCATCAAGCTGCTCCTTGATGTTATTATCGCGATATACCATACCTGAAGTATTGAAGAATTTTCTGATAGAAAGACCGCTCAGTTTGTGCCACTCAGCAAGCTCTTCTGCAGTTGGATTCTCTTCTTTAATATCACGCAGTGTATAAGAAACACCATGTTCATCGAGCCATTTGAGAGCTCTCTTACACGTAGTGCAGCGAGAATAACAAAGAACCAAAATGTTTTTATCTGCCATAGCTTTTCCTTTTGGATAGATTATCGATTGCATAAACGCAAACTATTTTGAGTAGAAAGCAATCCTAAAATCAATATTCCTAGGGATATGCCATAGAGCATACCAACAAATAGATCATTAACGTTTGATGCCACATTCAGGATGATTGCTAAAATCAAAAACATCATTCCAAGAGAAACATACTTGTTTTTTATAAGTTTCATTTTGTCGTCTCCTTTTTACTGATAGTAACAAGATAGTATAAATCACCACTTTGTTACTGAACATGTACATTTATGCAGGTGCCTGTCCTGTTTCAAGAATTTGCTGAAGCGCAGCCTCATCAAGTACGGGAACACCTAAGCTTTCAGCCTTTGTAAGCTTAGATCCCGCAGCCTCTCCTGCCACTACAAAGCTTGTCTTTTTAGATACAGAGCCGGAAACCTTTGCTCCCATGGCTTTAAGCTGGGCGCCAGCCTCATCGCGTGTGAAGTGCTCAAGAGTTCCCGTTAAAACAAAGGTAAGTCCAGCAAGCGTCTGAGGAAGCTCATTTTCTGACTTCTCTTCCTCAAGCACCACGCCTGCTTGACGAAGACGCTCAACAACGGCAACATTTTCTGGTATCGAGAAGAACTCGTGTACAGACTCTGCAATCTTAGGACCAATACCTGGGATTTCAGCGATCTTCTCGACAGGGGCTGTAGCAAGCGCCTGGATAGAGCCAAACTCCTGGGCAAGGAGCTCTGCAACGTTAGCGCCAACATGCCTCATGCCAATACCAAAGAGCACGCGGCCAAGACCTCTTGTCTTTGATTCCTCAACCTGTGCCATTACCTTCTTGGCAATAGTGTGACCTACAGGGATGCTATCACCAGAAAGGTGATCTGCGGTATCGGTATCGTACACACGACCCGTAGGCATGCTGGCCAGCACCTCTTCAGTAAGCTTATCGTAGAAGTCGGCAACGTCAGAGAGAACACCCTCTTCTACCATACGGTTAATAAGCTCGTCGCCAAGACCGTCAATGTCCATGGCCTTACGGCTACCCCAGTGAATCAGGCGCTCAACTGCCTGAGCAGGGCAATCAATAGAGACGCAGCGGAAAGCCACTTCTCCTTCTTCCTGAATAACAGGACTGCCACAGCTTGGACAGGTAGTTGGCATCTGGAACTCAACAGCATCTGCTGGTCGAAGGCTCAAAACTGGTCCTACAACCTCTGGAATAACATCTCCTGCCTTGTGGACAATGATGGTGTCACCCTCGCGCACATTTTTACGACGAATCTCGTCAAGATTGTGGAGAGTTGCGCGTGCAATGGTAGAACCCGCAACAGTGACGGGATCAAACTCAGCAACAGGTGTGAGTACGCCAGTACGACCAACTTGAATGCGAATTTCTCGCAAAACGGTCTGCTTTTCCTCTGGTGGGAACTTAAATGCAATAGCCCAACGAGGAGCGCGAGAAGTAAATCCGAGGGCTTCCTGGCTGGCAAATGAGTCAACCTTTACCACCACGCCATCAATGTCGTAGTTAAGGTCTCCTCGCTGCTCAAGAGCTTGCGCACAGAAATCATGAACTTCCTGAGCGCTCAGGCAACGACGGGCATGAGGATTAACATTAAAGCCGCAGCTACGAAGCCAGTTTAAGAACTCCCACTGACTGTGAACATCAAGAGGACCCTCGTCGGCCACTGCGTAGATAAAGGTCTCAAGATCTCGATGAGCGGTAATCTTTGGGTCCTTCTGGCGCAAAGATCCAGCAGCTGCATTTCTTGGGTTAGCAAAAGGCTGTTTACCAGCAGCATCTGCATCCTCATTCAAGCGAATGAAGGAATGCTTTGGCATATAAACCTCACCGCGCACCTCAATGCTCTGGTTAAGACCCCTATTTTCAACCTGCTCAAGACCTGCAAGTGCAAGCTCTCGTGGTACGTCAGAGATAGTCAAAACGTTTGCCGTAACGTTTTCTCCTGTGCTTCCGTCACCTCGTGTAGCAGCGCGAACAAACTGTCCGTCACGATACGTAAGCGCAACACCTAAGCCGTCAATCTTAAGCTCACAGGTATATGCCACTGGGTTTGTAGGTGATGCACCAAGAGCCTCATCTGTCCTGGAAAGCCATGCATCCAGCTCCTCTAAGTTCATGGCGTCGTCCATGGAATACATGCGCGCGGCATGCTGGACAGGCTCAAACTGCTCAGAAACGTAACCACCTACGCGCTGGGTATAGCTATCCTCAGTTACAAGCTCTGGATATGCTGCCTCAAGCTGCTGAAGCTCAATAAGAAGGCGGTCAAACTCAGCGTCAGTAAGCTCTGGATTATCAAGGGCATAGTAGGCGTATGCCGCATGGTTCAAGATTCTATTGAGCTCTGCCGCACGAGCGACATCTTTTGGCGAAAGTGCTGCCATTACAACTCCAAACATAAAAACGTAGGTGCAAGAAATCTTGCACCTACCAGGTATTTATTTGCGTCCTCTTAAGGTTCTACCAAGGGCCTTAAGGGCTTCTCGCCTTGCGCTGCCATATGGTGCAATAGGGTCAATAATCTTGCGCAGAGGACTTGCATCAGAAAGCGCGCGCTCGTGGAACTCTGTGACGTCGGCGTCATTTCTAGCGCCTGGCACCATGTCCTGAATAATAACCTCGTAGAACGGAGTGTTGCGCGCGTACTTCCAGAAATAGGACGCCATGTCGCAGCTAGCGTTCTGCCAAGGCTTAATAGCACCAGCAAAGTGAACAATCTTTGGGGCACGACGTGCTGCCTGATAGTCATCAAAGACGCTATTTGGTGCCATTGGATAGAGTTTCTCGGCACGTCCAAAAATGTTGTGTGTCACGTTCCAGTCAGCGGGGAGATAAACAACGCGACCCTGGCACTCGCTGTTCAGAATATCTTGATCGTTGTAGATAAAGATTGGATTGGATGCAATGCGCAACCATTCTGGAACAGTGTGATAGCGGCGCAGTTCAGCGGTATTAAAGACCATAACTCCCGCCTGGAAGTATGCATAAGGATTCTTGAGGTTAAGTACGTCAAGGCTGTACTTCATGCGATCTCCGCCGCGGATGTTAAGGTTTGCCAGATAATCAATATCAAGCGTTGCAGCAATAAGATTGCTGCCCATTCTTACATCATAAAGTTCAGCAACATTACCATTGACCACAAGGTCAGAGTCTAGATAGACAACCTTATCGTAACCAGAAAGAATGTCTTGAGCCAAGAAACGGAAGTATGTCTCCACACTAATGTGAGCATTATTAGTATCTAGCTTGTAGTCTTTGACCATGCGCCACACGTTATAGAACGTAATACGAGCATTCTTATAACGCGAGAAATACTTTTTAACCATCTCCTGCTTTGAGCCGCCAATATTGGTGTTAAGGACAACCACGTCGTAGAAGCGGTTAGGGTCGGCGTTTTCAAGCATTGAACCCATAGCGCAGGTAAGAATTGGAACGTAGTTGTTATCTGCTGCAAAGACAACAGGAACAACGTTCTGGCTTGCAATCTCAGGCTTCTCTTCAAAGAGAGGAATGAACTTCTGGCGAGGCTCTGGATTGGTAAAGTGAATGCACTGAAGCTCTTTTACCTTCCAGTTTTTGCCCTCTGTACGCAGCATATGCATACGCCAGATATTAAAGAGACGCTCAGTCAGATGACCTGGAGTTCTTAGGGCCTCTTTGCTGTACGTAGACATATCAGTGCGAGCAGTCCACTCGTCAACAAGTGGGAACACCCATGCAGCATAGCGGTCAAAGAACTCTTTACGCATGATGTACATGTTGCAGAAGCACTGCTGATGACCGTTGAGAAAAGCGTTTACATCCTCTGTATACTCTGGGTGACGCTCAACAATAAGCGCAGCCATAGTATCCATATCCTTTGGATGAAGCAGTGGAGCAGCATGGTACTGCTCAAGAGGTGTGTTAGCGCTTCCAGGGAATTTGCGAATATCCTTTACCCCAGTAGTAATAAGGTCATAGCCTTCAATGCACTGAGCAATAGTCTGGTCATCAAGACCATATTTCTTAATGGCGTCTTCATCAATGAAGTCATCCATAACCTCACCAAACGGATTTTCTGGATAAACCGTATCAGTAAAGTTGAAGTAACGACGATAGTGTCCAAAGCCAACATAGCGAGCATTGGTAATGTTCTTCCATGCCCAATACTGTGTAGTCATCTCACAGTACATTGGGTTTTTCTCGGTAATGTTATCGCCTTCATCGTCGTGGAGCATATACGTAAAGCGATTACTCTTCTGACCTGGTCCTACCTGGATAGGTTGAAGGTAGTTGCTTGCGGGAACATCAACATCTTTATGAGAAGTAATAAGGATGCGAATAGGCTGCTGCTCAAACATCTTTTCCATGTGTTTTCTTTCTAAATATTCCATGTGCTCATCGGCAATCTGTTTCATACGAACAGCCCTATCAAACGACAGCCCCTCATCCTTATGCATGAGAGCGACATATTTCTTTGCATACGTCCTGTAGCGATAGGCATCACTGTCTTCTGGAAGTTCAGTACCAGTTGCAATAGCCTCGTAAGCGTCATCTCTTACAAAGCGATAAAGCTCTCGAACAGCCGCAGATGGGCCAAATAAAATAGCAAACGACTTAAAAGCAGCTTCTTGATCTTCAGGAGCAAGACGGAATTTCCACTCAGCACTCAAGAGCTCTAACAATCTATGCTTCATACCCCTAAACGAATTGACATGAGCAATGTTATCTGTCTTGCCAATATAAAGTTCTACTTGATCAATGTTGTCTAAGAACTGATAGCAGAACTGCCCAAACTGATCCATTGAAATACGAGAAGCACCAGTTACTCCGATGCCATAGTGGTACAAAAAGCCTCTGCAAGACTCAAAACCATCGGCAGTCTGAGCCTTATCTGCCAGGATAAATACCTCATAGGCATCTTCTGCTCTTACCAGGCGCTCCGAAGTCATCTCTGCAAA
>CAUVJF010000058.1:0-5786 GCA_963552125.1 uncultured Atopobium sp. | reverse complement strand
GCAACAATAACAAGCTGCCAAAGCACAAGAAAAGAAGTAAGGGATATGGCTTGCAGCGCAAACTGAGAAAGTTTTTTCATATGCCCTCCTTCTTGTAGTGCGTAAGGATGGCATTGACTCCCTACGCTGGCATTACCCAGATCAGGTTAATGGGTCGCAGCATGAGGTGCTGCCTCTCAGCCAGGCTATTTCCTAGCTCCCCGTACATTTATTATAGCGCGGACTAGCGCGGACTCCTCTAACATCAAATAAATAGTTAAACAATGCCCCGAAGCCACGTGATCTTAGCCCAACGGACTAGCCCAGAAGCTCCTTAAGTCCCAGCTTATCTGCCTCAGTAATTTGACGAACCACCTTTGCTGGAGAACCCACAACAAGAGAATTGTCTGGAATATCTTTAGTAACCAGACTATTAGCACCAATTACACAGTTATTTCCGATAGTTACACCGGGAAGCACCGTCACATTTCCGCCAAACCAGCAGTTATCTCCTACTGTAATAGGTAGAGCTCGCTCATACCAAGCGTTTCTCTCCTCAACATCTAAAGGATGCTGAACGGTGTACGCCTTAAACTGAGGGCCTACAAAACTATGAGCACCAAAAGTGATAGGCGCACAATCCATCAAGTATGCACCATGGTTAATAAAGCTATGTGGGCCAATCTTGATGTTGAAGCCATAATCGACGTTGAAGGGAGAAACTGCTGCACTTCCCTCTCCCAGTTCGCCGAGAAGTTCAGTCAAAATCTGACGACATTTTTCTTTATCACTTGGACGAGTCTGATTGAACTCCCAGGCAAGATCCTTAGCGCGCCAAAAAGCTGCGCTTTGTTCTGCATCAGCATCGCCACCACACCACTCACCTGTGCTCATACGCTCAAGCTTTGATTTCTTATTTTCTGACTTTGCGATGGTCTGCTTTGGATCAATATCATACATGACTAACTCCTTGTGTCTCTTTATATAATAACAAGAAGTGTAATAAAAGAAGAGCCCCTGACGAGGCTCTTCTCAGTTAGTTTAAAGTTCTTGTAACCAACTACATTGCATCAAAAACATTTACCCACTTAAGCAGGAACTCTGTTTCTTTTACACGACCGCGAGCAAGCTCTGCTGCAGCAATAATGCCAAGCCATTCGTTTACATACTGACGAGTGCAGCCTTGCTTGGTGCAATACAGATTGATGTATTTCTCGGCAAGTTCCTCATCGCCATGAAGAAGCAGGTGCAGGTAAGTTGTAGCGCAGTCTGCAGCACCATTGCCCTGTGTAGCGTGAGCCCAGTCAAGAATTACAGGAGCGCCATCCTCGGTGAGAATAACGTTGGAAGGAACAAAGTCACCATGACAGACCTTAGTGTGAGGCTTCATGCCATCAAGCTTAAGCAGAAGCTCGTACCTTGTAGCCTCATCAAGAATGTCTGGAATGCTATTAATCATTCTAGTGAACTTGTCTTTTTGACGAGTAAGAAGTGGTGCCTTATGAGCGTGAATAGCCAGCTCAATATCGACGAACTTATTGAGATACTCGTCCTCTTTTTCTGGATGCTCCTCAATAAGCTGCCTGATTGTTTTGCCTGCAACTTTTCTGGTTGATACAGCCCAGCAATTACCTACCTTACTGATCTCTACAAGAGAAGGTACGTTGATGCCGGCCTGCTCAGCACGAGTGAGGTTTAAAGCCTCATTCATAATATCAGCAGAAGGTTTGCTTCCGCTGAACACCTTAACGACTGTGTCTCCGTTGTCGTACACAACTTTGTTATTACGCTCGACAATTACCTTTTTATCAGCTTTGAGCTCCATAACAACCTCCAATAAGGTACTCATGCAGATACTCACTATCCACCTAGTAGTATTGTCCTTCTTCTCTAACCTCTCCTGGCGAGAAGAACACTCTTATTGGTTAAACGGTTGGCAAATTCGGTGAACGTAAACATCCCCAGTTAAAACTAGAAATTGTCCTTCTAACAAAAATCCCCCACTTTCTATGAAAGCGAGGGATTTGCTTACTAGGGGTGTGTATGTAGCTTACTGGTCCTTACGAGTGCGAGCATATGCTCCAACACCAACAAAGCCAGCGCCAACTGTTGCAAAAGCAACCATAGCTACAACACTTGCATCGCCTGTATCGGGTGTGCGGTGCTTACGCTTCTTACCAGGCTTCTCTGGAGTTGGAGTTGGAGTAACTGGAGTCTCGGTGTTGGTAATGGTAAAGCCATTAGCCATATCACCAGTTATCTCAGAAGTGTAACCCTCAATAGCATCCTCAGAAACGGTGTAAGCAATGACGTGATTATCTGCTGCGTAAAGATTTACACCAACAAATGAACCGGTCCAATTGTTTGCCTCGGAAAGGACAAGGGTCTGACCAGTGTCAACACCATCAGCAAGCAGGTGAACGGTGACGGAATCCTTCTTTGTACCATTCCAAACTTTGGTTACTGGAACATCGCGAGTTACAGGAGCATCAGCCTTGTTAATCAAGGTAGTAACGTTACCGTTAACCTCAGGAGTCTGAGCAGTCCAACCGACTACGGTTCCTTCTGTAAAGCTCAAAGTTACGTTATCAGGAAGACCGTGGAATGTATGCTCCCAGTTGTTTGCTGCAGAAAGCTCAACGGAGTCAACAACATATCCATCTGCCTTTAGATAAACAGTAAGCGTCTCTGGAATAACTGCATCTGGGTTTGCAGAAGTATCCCAAACCTTCTTAACGGTTACATCCTGAGTACCCTCTTCACCAGTCATAACGGTACCGTTGGAGCCAATACCACCACCACGCTGTGCGGTATTTCCAGAAATAATCAGTTGAGCCTTATTCTGTGCTGCGGTGATAGAGCTATAACGAAGATTAGACTCAAGAGCAAGCATATCGGTGTTGTTAACGATATTGCTTACTTCTTCAGTAGTATGACGTGCAGCAGCTGGATCAGCTTCACCAAGGATTGAAGAAGGAAGGTTGATGGTAACCGCGCCATCCTTAGTCCAATGTGCAGAAGCACCACCAAGCATATAATCAGAAATAGTTGCACCGGCAGATTCACCTGCACCACGAACAGTTGCAATCTCATCACCAGCGCCATTTGCAGTGTTGTTGAAGAATGCTACGCCATTTTTGGAGTGGAATTCAGCTACACCGGTTGGGCAGAACCAAGCACCACCACCAATAACAGTTGCGGTGTTGTTCTTAATAAGTGCGTTATTAATGTGGACAACATAAGGAACAGAAGCAACGTAAACTGCGCCACCCTGATCGTTTGCAGTGTTATTAATAATTTCGCCCGCGTTAAGAGTTACATTAGCAGATGCAATATAAACACCAGCGCCAACGCCCTTATCACCAAGCTTATTAGTACGGTTACTAGTAGCCTTATTCTGTTCAATAGAACCACCGTTCATGGTAAAACCAGCGCGGTAAATATTTGGCCAGTTATTCCATGGAGCACCAACCCTGGAGTAAGGAACCTTCTGTCCTCTAACAACGCCTACAAATTGATCGTATGTTGCTACACCGCCACCAGCAATACCAGCGGTATTGTTCTTGATAATACCGTTGTTCATGACAACGTTGCCGTTCCAAGTTACGTAGATACCGCCACCGGACTCAGTAGCAACATTATTAGTAATAGAGCCACCGTTGAACGTAAAGTCTGCCTTAGACTTAGAATCATTAAAGTTAGGATTACCTGCGTAAACGTGGACACCAGCGCCATCAACAGCCTTATTGTTAGTGATATATCCACCACTCATAGTGGCTGTTGTTGTCTCACCGTTTGGATCCAAGGCATAGAGCATTAGACCACCAGAAGAATTAATGTTAGGAGAAGTTTTGCCACTAGAGGAATCAATGGTAGAAGAAGCATCGCCACCAGTGATGGTTCCGCCAGTCATAGTGAAATCTGCATTTCTTACCAAAACGCTACCAGAGTACTGATTGGTAAGAGTAGTGTTCTGAATGGTACCGTCACGGAGCTCACCTGTTGCGCCATTTGCAACAGTGACTGCGCCACCAAGAGCGTTAGCAACCGTGCTGTCCTGAATGGTGCCGCCGGCCATAACAAACTTTGCACCAGCACCAGTGGTGAGAACTACGCCGTTATTTCCAGGATCAGGTTTTGCCTCACCGTTTTTAATAACGCCACGAAGCAAGGTAAAGCTACCACGGTTCTCAACGGCAAATGCAGTGTTGTTGCCATCAATGGTGGCGCCATCAAGAGTAACTGCGCCGCCAGAAGCAATCTTGAACATATAGAAATTAGAGCCGGTCATGGCACTTGTGATAGTTCCAGTACCCATCAGCCTAATGTTCTTATTAGCTGGAACCTGGACTGGAGCAGTAATGGTAAAGTCTGCATTTACCTGAACGATAGTCTGCGAACCATCTGCTGGAGCAGCAGCAATAGCAGCCAGCAGCTCAGCCTCTGAGGTAACAGGGGTGGTGTCTGCGAGTGCTTGCTTTGCAAGTCCTCCAACGAGCGAGAGTGCTAGTACAAACGTAGCAACAATCGCCATGCTCCAACGTGAAAGCCTTTTCATGGCAAAACTCCTTGCGCTTAGGGAGCTTGTAGTGACAAAACAATAAAACAATTAATATAAAACCGTAAAACAGTGCAACTTTAGCGTACTTTACTCTTCTTTGTCTAGCTGTTCAGGCTCTTCTGGACGATGTTTTAGGCGATCGTATTCTTCTTCGGTCAAAACATCTTCAATTCGCAGGTTAACACCAGAAACTTCAAGGCCTGTCATACCGGTGATTTTCTCGACAATAGTATGTTTAACGTCTTCAAAAATCTGAGGCGCATAAGAACCATATTTAATAAGTACAGAAACGGTAACATTTAGCGAGCTATCAGGCAGCACCTCTACAGTGACACCTTTAGCCGTATCAGATGCACCAAGTACATCCTGAACTCTGTTAAGCCAGTTTCCACGAGCACCCACCACGTTGGGGACGTCACGTAATGCCAACGAGACGATTTTCTCGACAACTCCGCCAGAGAAGGTAAGAGAGTCTGTATCCTCAAGATCTGCATCGGAAGGAACATCTGTTGTCTCTTCTGCAGGAACAATTTCTTCAGAGGTGGTCTCTTGCGAATTAGTAAGCTCTTCTGCCACAGCTCTCTCCTATCTAGTTTCTGTCCGTAAATAAGGAACGAATCTTTGCCAAAATGGTTGCCTTTCCGTCAAAAATCTGACCGATGGCAACTCCTATCAGCACAAACAATGCGACAACTAGCATTTTAAAAAGGCCAAACGTAAACAAAAGAATTGCAAATAAGAGGCCTAAAAATCCGCCAATAATGGCACCTGGATGGTCAACGACGTATTTTTTGCACTTCTCCTGCGTCTTCTGAAAGAAGCTTTTATCCATTGTCTGTGACCTCCTTTGCATCTGGCTCTGAAATACTCAATCGAATGTCTTTACCAGTCTGCTGAGCAGCGGCTTGAGTGGAAAGTTGCTCGTAAGATTGCTCTTCTACAATCTCTGGTTCTGGCACAACCTCTTTTGACTGAGACAAAGACGCACCTTCTTCATCTTTTGGCGAGAAGGAACTTGGCTTGATAAAAGAAAGATTAATGCTAGAAACGCAAGGTCCGCATACGATAGCAAGACCAGACTGAAGAGCGTTATAGAACTCAGAGCCCTTTGCAGTGACATCAACAGGCTCTTTGGGGAGAATATCAATCTGTACGGCTACAGAATTATTCTTAGAAATCTGCACGTTAACACGGTGTGCAAGGCAAGTTCCATCTTCTTCAATAATATGGGCTGCCTGAGAAGAAA
>CAUVJF010000057.1:0-5805 GCA_963552125.1 uncultured Atopobium sp. | reverse complement strand
CAATGTGGAGAAACCCGTCAAATTTGAACGAATTGTTGCATTCGTGAAGCAACAAAAATTCCCGCGTACAACAGCTAAAGAGTGGAGTATACTTTTAAGGCTTTTCCACAGAGCCCCGTAATCTCTGACAAGAAAAAGCATCGATGACCCGTCCAGGGGTTATCAACTCGTAATTCGTAGGAGGAGTCAAGTGAAGAAGTCGACTCAGTTCGCCAAGGCTGGCGAAGTCGAGCGCAAGTGGGTGCTCATCGACGCTGAGGGCGCAACGCTCGGTCGTCTGGCTACAAAGGCTGCCATGATTCTTCGTGGTAAGAACAAGCCACAGTACACCCCAAACGCTGATACTGGTGACTTTGTTGTCATCATCAATGCAGACAAGGTTGTCCTTACTGGTGTTAAGGCTGATCACAAGGAGTATTGGCGTCACTCCGGCTACCTTGGTGGCTTGAAGATCACTTCCTTCAAGGAAGAGATGGAGAAGCACCCAGAGCGTGTTGTTGAGCACGCAGTCAAGGGCATGCTTCCTAAGACCACTCTTGGTCGCAAGCAGGGTATGAAGCTTAAGGTTTACGCCGGCGCTGAGCACCCACATGCTGCACAGAATCCCGTCAAGATTGAGCTGGAGGGCTAAACGATGGCAGATAACACCGCTGTTTACACCGGCACCGGCCGTCGTAAAGAGGCCGTCGCTCGTGTTCGTCTTGTTCCTGGAACTGGTAAGGTTACCGTTAACGGCCGTGAGGCAGTCCAGTATTTTGGTCGCCAGCAGCTCGTAGACAACGCAACCGCACCTCTCCGCATTACTGATACTCTTGGTCGTTTCGACGTCCTCGCAAATTGCGATGGTGGCGGCATCAACGGCCAGTCCGGCGCTCTTCGCCTGGGCATCGCTCGCGCTCTTCTTGAGGCTGGCGAGTATCGTGATGACCTTAAGAAGGCCGGCTACCTCACCCGCGATTCTCGTGCGGTCGAGCGTAAGAAGTACGGTCTGAAGAAGGCTCGTAAGCGTCCTCAGTTCTCCAAGCGCTAAGGCCGCTGGACCCAAAAAAGTCCTCACAAAGAGACCTGTTGTATATCGGCAGGTCTCTTTTTTGTATACTTTTAAATGGTTGCATTTTGCATATTTACGCAACCGTTTTAGTCCGCACGTTCTTCTCGCCATCTGGCGAGAAGCCCCACCTGTCGAGTAGTTCGCTGGCGCTTCGCGCGCACGTTGCTCTCCACCCGACAACATTACATTCGCAGCTAGGAGACGCTTATGAAGTACTTTGGAACCGACGGCTTTAGAGGCCGTGCAAACGAGGGTCTGAACGTCGATCACGCATACAAAATTGGCCGCTTCATTGGCTGGTATTACGGAGCCAAGCAGGCTCGCAAGGCTCGCATCATTATTGGTAAGGATACCCGCAGGTCAAGCTATATGTTTGAGTCCGCGCTTGTCTCGGGCCTGGTTGCTTCTGGCGCTGACGCGTACATGCTGCACGTTATTCCTACGCCTGGCGTTAGCTACGAGGTAGTAGACGGTGGCTTTGACTGCGGCGTCATGATTACCGCATCCCACAACCCCTTTACCGATAACGGCATCAAGCTGGTCAACAAAGAGGGCTACAAGATGGACGAGGACGTCCTCGAGCAGGTTGAGGCCTATATTGACGGCGAGTTTGACGTACCTCTGGCAACGGGTGACGCCATTGGCCGCACGGTTGACTACATGCAGGGTCGCAACCGCTACATCTCCAGCCTTATTGCAAGCTGCGGCTTTAGCCTGCAGGGCCTGAAGATTGGCCTGGATTGCGCAAACGGCGCAGCTTCTAGTGTTGCTCGCCCTGTTTTTGACGCTCTGGGCGCCGAGACCCACGTTATCAACAACGCACCAAACGGCCTCAACATCAACGTTGATTGTGGCTCTACCCACATTGACCAGCTGCAGCGTTTTGTGGTTCAGAACGGCCTTGACGTGGGCTTTGCTTACGACGGCGACGCTGACCGCTGCCTGGCAGTCGACGAGCGCGGCCACGTAGTTGACGGAGACCTGATTCTCTACGTCTGCGGTACCTACCTCAACAAGTATGGCCGCCTGGCTAAGCAGACCGTGGTCACCACCGTCATGAGTAACTTTGGCCTGTTCAAAGCATTTGACGACGCTGGCCTCTCTTACGAGAAGACCAACGTGGGCGATAAGTACGTCTACGCTTGCATGAACGAGAACGAGTACAGCCTGGGCGGCGAGCAGAGTGGTCACATCATCTTTGGTGACCTGGCAAAGACCGGCGACGGCATCTTGACCAGCCTCCGTATTATGGAGGTCTTACGAGCAGAGCGCGAGAAACTCTCTGAGCTGACTCGTCCCGTTACACTATATCCACAGCAGTTGGTTAACGTTCGCGTCACCGACAAAGAGGCTGCTATGCAGTCTCCTAAGGTCAACGACGCAGTTGCAGCTGCCGAGAAGTTCCTTGAGGGCAATGGTCGCGTGTTGGTCCGCGCTTCCGGAACAGAGCCTCTGGTGCGCGTTCTTGCAGAAGCTCCAACCGATGAGCTCTGCCAGCAGGCAAATCAGATTGTGCTCGATGCACTCGAGGAGTATAGGCTCAGCGCTTAAGCGCAGATAGATCCAGGGGATACGATGGCACTGGCAGGAATAGGTGTAGATATGCTTGAGATTGCCCGCATGCAGCAGGCAATTGAGAGGCGCCCTCACTTTATTCGCCGTATGTTCACCGATGCCGAGCGTGCATATTGTGAGCGCACTGCTCGTCCTGCGGAGCACTATGCTGCCCGCTTTGCAGCAAGAGAAGCCGTGCTCAAAGCCTTAGGAACGGGCTTCTCGTCTGGTATTGGTTTTCAGGATGTTTCTGTTGAGAGAGATCAGTTGGGCAGGCCACAGGCTCGTCTAGCGGGCAAGGCTGCACAGATTGCTGCTGAGCAGGGCGTGCAGGAGATTGCGCTTTCTATCTCGTACACCAGAGACGTGGCGGTAGCCAATGCGGTTGCGGTAACCAACGCCGTAAAACCCAAGGTAGATCAAAAGGAAGATGCTGCTCAAGAGCTGGCACGTTCGTTCAAAGAAGCTCGTTCTGTGTTGGATGAGCTTGAGCGCGTGCAAGAACCTATAATTGAGACAACCTTTGATGATGTTGTTAAATCCGAGGAGTAAGTTATGCAGCCGGTACTAAATGTTGAGGACATCAAGCGTGTAGAGATTGCGCTGACACGCGTGGGCGTGAGCGTTTCCGAGCTCATGCACCGTGCAGGTTACGCTGCTGCTCAAGAGGCCCTTGGCATGGGAGGGGACATCTCTAACGTTGTCATCCTCGTAGGTCTTGGCAATAACGGTGGAGATGGCTGGGTGGCAGCAGAAGCGCTGCGCTCTAGAAACTGTAACGTTAAGGTGGTCACTCCGCTTGAGCCTGATCAGATTTCCGGCGATCTTGCACGTCAGATGGCGCAGCGCGCCGTTCGCGCGGGAGTTTCCGTGCTTGTTGGCCCTTCTCGCCAGGAGCTGATTGACCTGCTGGCAACGGCTGACGTGGTGCTTGATTGCATGCTGGGCACCGGCTTCCACGGCAAGGTTCGTGCTCCGTTTGATATTTGGATTGAGTGCCTGAATCAGTCTGGTGCTCGCGTGCTTTCCGTTGACGTTCCCAGTGGCCTTTCTGCGCAGAAGGGCCAGGTAGAGAGTGCGTGTGTTGTCGCTGACGTTACCGTTACCATGATTGCGCTCAAGCCCGGCCTTATTGCAGACGCAGGCCGCGACGTTTGCGGCTCCATTGTTGTGGCTCCTCTGGCCGAGCAGACTGAACGCTTGGTTGTTGAGGCAGATCCTGTTGCCTGGCGCGTTGACCTGGAAGATTATCTTGCTTCTGTTCCTGCCCAGCTCAACGACTGCGATAAATACTCTCGTGGCTCCGTATTGGTGGTTGGTGGCTCAAGCCGCTTCCCCGGAGCTGCTGTTTTTGCTGCTAAGGCGGCTGCTCGTGCGGGTGCTGGCTACGTTACGCTGGCAGTTCCTGAGGCCATTGTCAGCTGCGTTCAGATGATGTTGCCAGAGGTTCCCGTTATTGGTCTCCCGTGCGACGCTGAGGGCGTGTTTACCGAGGAAGCAGCTCCACTGGTGCTGCAGCTTGCCGCCATGCGCACCGTTACGCTGGTTGGCCCTGGCATGCGCGTCTCTGGCGGAACCGTCAAGGTTACCTCCGCGCTGCTTGACTCTGAGCTGCCCGTTATTGTTGATGCCGACGCGCTCAACTGCATTGCTCGCCTCACTAATAACAACCTTCCAGATTTCCCCGAGCTCACTCGTCGTACCGCTCCGCTCATCATGACGCCGCATCGTCGCGAGCTTGGTCGCCTGGTTAACCAGGTAGATAATCCTCCTGCAAGCCTGGTGGGTCAGCTTGAGGCTGCTCGCAAGATTGTCTGGGCAGATGGCGGTTCTGAGCTGGTCATTGTTGCTAAGGGAACCGCTACCGGTTGCGTGGGCGTCCAGAAAGCCGTGCTGCCAAAGCCTGGGCCTGTTACGCTGGCAACTGCTGGCTCTGGCGACGTTCTTGCTGGTACTATTGCTGGCCGCTTGGCTCAGGTTGCTGGTCAAGTTGATGACCTGCCAACCTTCTGCTCACTTGCCTGTGAGGTTCACGCATACGCAGGCCAGCTAGCTGCCGAGAAGTTCGGTGTACGCGGAGCTATGGCTGGCGACATCTGCGACGTTATTGGTCTTGCCTCCGACGCACTTGAGGAGCAGATTGCATTCCCTATGGCGGACTTTGAAGAAGCTGCGGAGTAGGTGAGCCTGATGTCGGCATATCCCCAGGATAGATGGGCTTGGATAGAGATTGATCTTTCTGCCGTCCGCCACAATGTAAAGTCGTTTAAGGCCCAGCTTAATCGCGGCGTCAAAATGATGTGTGTGGTTAAGGCTGACGCATACGGTCACGGTGCTGCTCAGTGCGCTAAAGCCATGCAGTCCGTGGGTGCTGATCAGTTTGCCGTTGCAACGGTCGATGAGGGTGTTGAGCTGCGCTGTTCCGGTATTGATAACCCCATTCTGGTGCTTTCTGAGCCGCCGGTCACTTCCATCCCAGACCTCGTTCGCTTTGACATTATGCCGTCAGTCTACACGGTGGACTTTGCTCTTGCGTATGGCGAGGCTTCCGCCGCAGCTAACAAGGTTGGCCGCTATCACCTGGCTATCGACACTGGAATGACCCGCATTGGCGTCAGGCGAGAAGATCTTCTTGAGGTACGCGGCTCTATTGATTTCCACAGGGGTCTTGAATGTGCTGGTACCTTTACGCATTTTGCCACGGCCGACGTGCTCGACAACTGGGACTTTGACCTGCAGGTCAATCGCTTTATTGAAGCGGTTACGGCACTCAAAAACGCGGGCTATGAGCTGGGCTTGGTTCACGCTGATAACACCCCTGGCACGGTTCTGCACAAAGACATTCAGTTCGATATGGTTCGCGTGGGCATTGGTCTGTATGGACTTCATCCAAGCAAGCTCACCATTCCCCGCATTGACCTGCAGCCCGTTATGAGCGTGCGTGGTCGCGTGACGCGCGTAATCTATCCAGCTGTTGGCGACGGCGTTAGTTACGGTATGACGTGGCGTGTTCCTCGCAATAACATCCAGGTAGCTACCGTGCCTATTGGCTACGCCGACGGACTTGCACGCAGCCTTTCTAACCGCATGGATGTTTTGACGCGCGGAGATCGTGTTCGCCAGGTGGGCAACATCTGCATGGATCAGTTTATGATTGCTGTTGATACCGCAGGTACACACGCTAATAAGCCTGCACACGA
>CAUVJF010000056.1:0-5826 GCA_963552125.1 uncultured Atopobium sp. | reverse complement strand
GTAGCGCAACGCCAGACTACGTGTTTGACGTTATGGATAAGGGCATTCCTGCTTCAACTCATCTGATTTTGAACGCAGATGACATGATTAGCTGCAGACTTGCTCCTCAGTGCACTCATCGTACGTATTACTCCATCGCAAGGCTGGCAGAAGACACTGCAGAGCCAGTAGGTATTGTGTCGGACCTTACTGCATGCCCCCAATGCGGCGGCAAGCTCAAGTGGGATTATGCTCACCTGAGGCATCTTGGCCATGCAACCTGCGAAGAGTGTGGCTATACCAATCCAACGCCTGACTACGAGGTTATCTCGGTTGATCCAGAGACCGGTAAGTTTGTGGTCAAGGAGCACTGTCACGAGGGCGCACCAACATACGAGTACAAGCTCAACAGCTACTCAATCGTTAACCTCTACAACCTGTTTGTAGCCATTGTTACCGCACGTGAGATGGGTCTTGCGCCGGCAACTATCGCTGCATCATTGCAACGCGTTAACATTGCTTCTTCCAGGTATAACGAGATTGACTACAACGGTCGTCGTCTTATTAGCATGGCTTCTAAGGGCGAGAATGACACGGCAACCTCGGTTACCATTGATATTCTGCGTAAACAGCCAGGCGATAAGGCAATCATCATCATGATTGCCGATGCATATATGGCAAAAGCAAAGGACCAGACAGAGTACATTGGCTGGTACTACCAGACAGACTTTGAGTTCTTACAAGATCCAAGCGTCAAGCAGGTCATTATTTATGGCGACACTTCGCTTGACCTGCAGCTTAGGCTGAGACTTGCCGGTATTGATCCAGCTAAAACCTTTGTGGCAAGCTCTCCTGAAGAGACCGCTGACCTGGTTGATCTTGACGCTTGCCAGCACGTTTTCTATGCACACGGCCTCTATAACGGTGGCATTGCCGACATCAGCAGAAACCGTATCATTGAGCGCTTGAAACAGATGGAGGCCTCCCATGAGTAATCCAGCAACTAAGATTGAGATTCTTTACCCAGAGTACGGTAACCAGGGTGGAGACAACGGAAATGCTCTCTACCTGGAGGCCTGCCTTCCAAAAGAGAACTTTGTGTACACCTCTCACGCCGCAACGCCTTACTTTGTGGAGCATACGCCTTCGGCAATCATCATGGGTGGCATGACAGAAGCCCAGCAAGAGCTTGTTATTTCTCGCCTTATGCCTTACAAGGACAGGCTTGCAGAGCTGGCTGATCAGGGCGTTCCTATGCTGTTTGCGGGTAACGCCTCAGAGCTTTTTGGCGAGAAAATCGTTAATCCTGACGGCTCTGAAATTGAGGCTCTGGGCCTCTTCAAGTTTACGACTACTCGCTATATGCCCCAGCGCTTCCACGATGTCCAGGTGGGAGAGTTTGATCCCGGCAATGGCAAAGAGCCTTTTGTTGTCGTTGGCTTTAAGATGCAGTTCACACTCACCGAGGGAGATAACTCTAACTGCTACTTCCTTAAAAATAAGGTGGGTTTTGGCATCAATAAAGAAATCAAGCTGGAAGGTTTCCGTCGCAAGAACGCTATTGCCACCTGGCTTATTGGGCCACTGCTTCCGCTCAATCCTTATCTCACACGGTGGATTTTGGATATGGCAGGCGAGGAAGACACTCCTCTTGCTTTTGAAGAAGAGGCGGTCGCAGCGTATCAAAAGCATGCTCGTGAGATGGTCTATCCAGGAATGCACCTGCATTACTAATTGTATGTCTGCACTGCTCATTTGCTCATATATGCGTTTCGTCGTATCATGAATTAAATTTTTTAGAGTTAACAAGGGGATTGTTTTGCCACAGGTTTCTTCAGCTTATGCAACAAAACAGCGCGCTCAGCGCCTTGCACGTATTGGTATTATTGCTGCCCTTTATGCAGCACTTACGCTTGCAGCTCTTCTTTTCTTGGGCGGTCTTGCTTGGGGTCCTGTGCAGTTCCGCATTTCTGAGGCGGTTGTGGTTATTGCACTCTTTACCGCTGACGCAATCCCAGGACTGACGCTTGGCTGCGTTATTGCCAACCTTGCAAATATGGTCATTTCTGGCACAGGTGCCCTGGGATTGTTAGACGTAGTCTTTGGTTCTCTGGCAACTGCTCTTGGTGCATGGTTTACCTGGAAGAACAGGAAGAACGTACCACTTGCGCTTCTGGGGCCAGTGCTTGCAAATGCCGTTATTGTGTCTGCATATCTTCCCATTTTGCTTCAAGGATTGGGATTCTACACAATTCCATTTACCACCATTGAACTTGATGGATCGTATCCTCTTATGTTCTTGTTTGGGTTTATCACCACAGGACTCGGAGAGGCTGTTGTTCTCTATATACTCGGAGCTCCTTTGGCTCGAGCACTTAAGCATTCGCCTTTGCCGCAGCAGCTTGCTTCTGAGGATTCTGCTGCAGAATCAGTCGGGAACTAGACAGTCATGCAAAGACTTGCTCAGTACATACATAGATCAACCAGGATAGTCCTGATTATTCTTGCCTGTGTATTGTTGGGCTTGCTTTCTTGGAGCGTCATGGCAGACAACCTGTTTGCCGCTCTTGTTGCAGGCGGAGGACTTGCCACGGTCATTGTTCTTGGTGGCACTACCCAGCCGGGTAATGAGCACGCCAGGTCTCAAGCAACAGAGCGAACACTTGAGGTTGCCTCTAAGACGCTCAAGACCTTACGCGGAGGCTTGTCGCAAGAAACAGCGCCAACTATCTGCACACTATTGCTTCCAGAAACTTCTGCAGCCGCTATTTCCATCACGGATACAGAGTATGTGCTGGGTTTTGAGGGAGATATTGCAACCTCGCATATGCCTGGCTCAAAAGTGGTTGGCCCTGCGACTGAGGTTCTGGAAAGTGGCCGCATGGAGACGTTTGTCTCGGTAGATAGTCGTCAGCAGGTACTACAAAGGCGTGGCGGCTTTGGCAATGGCGGCAGCTCCTTTGGCATCATTATTCCGTTGATTGTTCAGGACCGCACGGTTGGCACTATCAAGCTCTACTATCGTCGTGGCATTGAAATTGATCGTACGCAGTTGGCAATTGCTGAGGGACTGGGCGAGCTTCTCTCCACGCAGCTTTCCTCATATGAGCTTGATCGCCAAGCAGAGCTAACCGCTCGGGCCGAGGTCAAAGCCTTGCAGGCACAGATTAATCCGCATTTCTTGTTCAACACGCTCAACACCATTGCATCTCTTACGCGTACAAATCCCAATAAGGCGCGAGATCTGCTTCGCGAGTTCTCTGTGTTTTATCGCCGTACGCTTGAGAGCTCTCAAGGTGCGCTCATTCCGCTTTCTCAGGAATTGACACAAACGCGCAGGTATTTGACAATTGAGAAGGCACGTTTTGGAGAAGAACGTATTCAAGAGTCTGAGCATGTCGATGAGGGATGCGAAGATATTCAGGTACCGTCTTTTTTGATTCAGCCTATTGTCGAGAATGCCGTGAGGCACGCTATGAAAGATGAAGGCGCCCTCCATATTGACATCCACGTCACACGCGATGATGATGATATTCTTATATCTGTTGCTGATGATGGTCTTGGAATGGATGAAGAGACTGTTTCTCGCTTACTTAATGGTCAAGGTCCTATCCCGCAGGATTCTTCGGGGAGAAATAGGGGCACGGGTATTGCCATTAAGAACGTAGCTGAGCGAGTTGAGCGCTTCTACGCCGTTGGCTCTGGCATGGAAATCATGTCTAAACCAGGGCAGGGTACGTGCGTGACGCTCAAGCTTGCAGGTGCGGCTCTGCAGGCAACAGCATAGTAGTACACGGTTTTGCTTAACGCTGCGTTAGGTCGTTGGGAGATGAATGACATGCGTGCCATGATTGTTGATGACGAGGCTCCAGCCCGTTCTGAGCTCAGGTTCTTGCTTGAGGAGACCGGCCGTCTCGAGGAAATCATTGAGGCCACAAGTGCAAGGGATGCTGTCGAGAAACTCATGGAGTCTCGCGTTGAGGTCTTGTTCCTCGACATCTCCATGCCTAAGACAAATGGAATGCAGCTTGCAGAAGCTCTTCACAAGCTGAAGAATCCTCCCCAGATTGTGTTTGTCACTGCATATAGCGAGTACGCGCTGGATGCATTTGGCGTTAACGCGGTAGATTACCTGATGAAGCCCGTTGAGACCGAGCGCCTTGAGCAGGCTCTTGATAAGGTTGAGGAGCGCCTTCGTCCTCAGTCTCCTATGGCAACCATTGAGCGAATTCCTGTCATTAAGAGCGGAAGCAAGGTTCTTGTTCCAATTGATCAGATTCGCTTTATTGAGGCAAAAGACGATTATTCTTGCATCTACACAGAAGACGATCGCTTCTTGTCTACTATTTCTCTGCAAAAACTTGAAGAGCGCCTTGCTCCACACGGATTCTTCCGCATTCATCGTAGCTTTATCGTGAATCTTGAGTATGTTGACGATGTTGAGGTTATCTCTGCTGGTATCCTACAGTTGACTATTCAGGGATTTGAGGAGCGTCACATTTCGGTTTCACGCCGTCGTGTGGTTGCACTCAAGCGAGCACTGGGACTGTAGAAGCTCAACGGGTTTCTCGCCAGCAGCTAAAAAGCACGTAGGAGTTTGGTATGGCACTGGTAAGGTTTGACGTAATTTCAGATACGCATGGGTATTTGTCATCTGAGTTGCTTGAAGCTCTGCAAGGCGCCAACTACATTGTGCATGCTGGAGATATTACCTCTAACGCCGATTATCAGACGCTGCAAAAGATTGCTCCCGTTAAGCTTTGCCTGGGCAATAATGACTTCTGCTACAACTATGGTCCCATGGTAAAGAAAAAGATTATTTTCTTTGCAGCCGGTCTTAAGTGGCAGGTATGTCATTATCGCGAGAGGCTTGACCTGGTCAAATGCAATATTGCTATCTGTGGTCATACGCATAAGCCTTTTGTACAGCGTGACGAGTGGACCAATACACTTGTAATGAATCCAGGAAGCCCTACCTACCCGCGCGGTCGCGAGGGTGCAACTATGGGACGTATTATTGTTGATGATGAAACAGCCCAGGTAGTCAGCGCAGAGATAATTAGTCTGTCTTCGCTTGAGGTGCTTTCTTCTTGTAAATAAGCGATGGAATCATCAGCTTGGTAAAAAGCACGAGCCATACAAGGGCAAGCGAGAAACCACCAATGACGTCGGTAGCGTAGTGCACACCCAGATAAATTCTACTGACGCCAATCATAATGATGACGCCAGAGAACAGGCCACACCAAATCCAACGTTGTAGCTTGTCTTTCTCGTAATGCCAGACAAGCCAAATGAGCAGGCCATAAAAAGCCATCGAGAACATCGAGTGGCCCGAAGGGAAGCTATAGCCGGTTTCAACTACCAGCCTAAAGCCATCGGGACGAGGGCGCTGGACAATAGCCTTAAAGATAAGGTCAACAATAACAACACCGCCAAGGTTAATGGAGGCAAGTCTGCCAACACTTGGACCTGGTGCAAACGCGGCAACCACAATAAGCATGACAATAACGGTGACAGGACTTGCAAGTCCAGAGAACCCCTCCATTATCTCAGTGAGAAGTGGAGTTCTCAGGTGGACAACAAAGAGCCTGTAGGCAAAGTGATCAATGCCGATGACGTCACCTTCAGAAACGTCAATCAGCAAAAAAATAAAAATTGCTGAAGAGACAAGCAGAATGATGGTAGAAAGGCTAGAACGTAGACGCTGTAGAAAGAGTCGCTTACGAACTCCTTTTAAAAGTCCTGTCTGTTGGGCATCAAGGCTTTTATCGGCCATTAGTTCTCCTTGTAATAAAAAGGCGGCACGCCGATAGACGTACCGCCGCTTAGTTCAATGATAAGCCAGCG
>CAUVJF010000055.1:0-6020 GCA_963552125.1 uncultured Atopobium sp. | reverse complement strand
CGTTTGTGAAGATGATTTTGTATCTTCTTAATTCCTCCACAATTTCTACACAATTAGTAGTCTTTAGTGAACTATTAGATATATTGGTCGCTAAATTCCCTTTATTGTCTAGTAGTAACACTTTGTTTTTCAACTATATATAGTGTTGTCATTTTGCGTTAGTTTTTTACGCTTTTTTGACATTATCTTTGTGCGAGCTTTACGCGATTTTGACGTTGTCTTCTTGCGCGTTTTTACGCTGCCTTTTGCGGTGTCTTTTACGCTGCCATTTAAACGGTCTTCTCGACACGCTTTGTTTGGGCTAAATTTCGTCTTTTACAATCTGACAAGCAGCGTCAAGAAGTTGATCGCGAAGTGTCTCGTTAGCGGCCTCAGAATACACGCGTACCAGCGCATCCATACGAGAAGGACGAATGAGCACCCAAGAATCGTCTTTAAACTGAAGCTTAAGGCCATCGGCATGGCTTACCGAAACAGGCACTTTACCTGCAACGTTTTCTGGATTGAGGCCTGGAAGGATGTTTCTGAACGCCTGGGTAGCTGCAGCATCAAGTCGTACTCCTCGCCTGCTATAGCACATGCGACCCAGCTCAGCCTCATCCTCAGCAACAAGCTGTGCAAGCGATTTGTGGGTGTACGCAAGCATTTCCACGACGAGCAGGGCCACAAGCAGGCCGTCTCGCTCCAAAAGGTGGCTTGGAATGCAGATTCCGCCATACTCCTCTGCGGCGAGAAGAACGTCTCCTTGCTCAATCTCTGAATAGAGTCGAGCAAATCCAACGGGCACGCTTGCGGATTCCAGCCCAAGATGAGCTGCTTGCCTGGACACTGTTGCGGAACAGGTTAACGTAGAAACAACTCGACCAGTTTGCTTGCGGTTTTGTACAAGATGGCGAGTAATAAGCGGGATAAGCTCGTGTGGACTAAGAAGTCGGCCGGTTTCATCTACAGCAGCTGCACGGTCTCCGTCGCAATCAACCAAGAGGCCCAGCTGTGCATGGCGACTTACCACCATCGAAGAGCACTCATCGGCCCAAGGATCTGCTGGCTGTGGGTGGATGCCGCCAAAATCCCTGACAGGACCTTGATGCATTTGATGGACAACGCATCCCGCAGATGAAAGCACGTCGGCAAGAAGGTCTGTTGCCGCACCATACATAGGGTCAACTACCACGCTAGGACACAGCTCCTTGATAACAGGCACATTAATCTGATCAAGAAGTGCACGCTTATAAGGCGTCACAATATCTGTTGTGGTAAAAGTTCCACGCTGGTCTGTTGGCTCCAGCGGTGTTGCAGATTCTACGCGCTGAAGAAAATCACGCGAAACTGGGCCACCGTTAGCAGCACGAATAATCATGCCGCAATATTCGCAGGAAAGCTCGGTTGCAGAAATGATAAGGCCACCAGCTACATTTTTATGCTGCGCACAAGCCCAGCAAATAGATGGCGTGGGGCAAAACGTCTCGGAAACGCGCACGTCAAGGCCAAAGGAGGCCAGTGTTGCTGCAGCCTCAAGGGCGGACGAATCTGCCTCGAAGCGCGTGTCAAAACCGACAAACACAATGCCGCCAGGCAACTCCTGTGACCAAACAGTACCAAGGGCTTCTGCAAGTCTAACTACATTATCCCTGGTAAAGCTTTTGTCATAGCGGGCTTGCCAGCCATCGCTGCCAAAACGGAGTATGTCAGGTCTTTTATCCAATGCGGTTGGCATAGCTGCCGAGCGCCTCTTTAAATGCTGCTGCAGAACTCTGGTCAGAGAGTGCCATGCGTGCATTAGTTGCTGCCCAAGCTGCGGGAGTGCCGGTATCGCAGCCCTCTTCCGCGTCAATTACCAGCGCATACATCTCTTCCTCAGCAAGCAGACGCTCCATTGCATCTGTCAGCTGAATCTCGTTGCCAGCACCAGGACCCTGAGTTGCCAGGAGCTCCATAATCTTTGGAGAAAGCAGGTAACGGCCAACAATAAACAGGTGAGAAGGAGCGTCCTCTGGACGGGGTTTCTCGACAAGGCCGGTTACTTTCCAAATAGCGCCCTCGCCCTCAGCGTTATCTGAAGGAGAAGAGATGCACTCACCTGCGATGATACCGTAGCGATACACCTGATCTGCAGGAACTGGAGCAACTGCAATGACGGATGCGCCATTGTGCTGCTTGGAAATCTCTGCCATGCGGATGCACATCTGACGGTCTGGAACAAAGTAATCGCCGAGAAGTACAAAGAATGGCTGGTCACCTACGCCGTCTGCGGCACACAGTACTGCATGGCCAAGACCACGAGGGTTGTCCTGATAGGTAAAGGAAACAGGAAGCGCAGAAGCTGCATGGACCTTCTCGGCAAGGTCTTGCTTTCCACGAGAAGAAAGGTCTGCCTCAAACTTCTGGTCTTCAGCAAAGTAGGTTTCAATCTGTGGCTTCTCGCGAGAATTGATGATGATTACCTCATCAACCTCTTCTGGCTCAAGAGCCTCTTCTACTACGTACTGAATGACGGGCTTATCCAAAACAGGCAACAGCTCTTTAGGGGTTACCTTTGTTGCAGGTAGAAAGCGCGTACCTAGACCAGCTGCTGGGATAATTGCCTTCATGTGTTTGCCTTTCACCTATGAGCCCTGTTGGCTCTGCACACCTAACGTGTGCTTGTAAGAATGACGGTTTTGCCGCCGATAAACTCAAATGACAGGCGCTTTTATACGTACCTAGCTTGCATAAGCGCCAGGTTACGTTACTTGCTTGGAATCTCAATTCCACGCTTCTCAAGGAATTCAATGAGCTTAGCCAGCGTGTCTACAGAAAGTGAGTGCTCCATAAGGCAAGCCTCTGCATCTGCAGTCTCTGTGTCTACACCCAAGTCCTCCTCAAGGAAGGTGCGAAGCGCACGGTGAGCACGCCATGTGGTACGGGCATTTGCCTCGCCTTCTTTGGTCAGCGTGACACGACCATAACGGCTCTGCTCAACCATGTCCTGCTCTTTAAGCTGGGACAGTGCCTTGTTGACGCTTGCCTTGGAAACATCAAGACTCTCGGCAATATCAACGGAGCGGACGCTCTTATCGTCATCTGGCTGCTCAAGTGCAATGCGATAAATTGCCTCGAGATAGTCCTCGCCGGCTTTTGTCAGTGTGTGGTCGTTTTGTACGTTATCGTTGGCCATAAATCTCCTCCGACGACTGCTTGACAGTCTTTTTCATGCAAAATCAGTTGCGCTACGCAACGAAAATATTTCTAACACTTGAATGATACCCAAAAACGGCGCTTAGTTTTACTGGCGAGAAGAGCTGTTTGAAGATTCTGAGGACTCTTCTGAACTTTTCTCGGCAGCCTCAGCATTTGCCTCGGCATCTGTTTGTCCGTTTAAACTAGATGGATCGTCTCCTGCATCAATTACTTTCATCATCTTTGCAAGTGCATCTTTATCTGCAATAACATACGACTGGCCATCAATTTCTGTTCCCTCGGATGGTACGTATGCCGTATAGATATCCTTGTCAGTGTTCATGCCAATCATCTGAGTGCCCAAAGAAATAATGTCTGAGACAGATAGATCGGTAATAACCATGCTTGCTGTTGAATTGACAGTATTTGCAATGGCTACAGGGTCTCCTGTGTTCAGAATCTGAGCAATCATAGCCTTGATGAAGGTTCTCTGATGGCGCATGCGGGTGTAATCGCTGTCTGCAAAAGCGTAGCGAACACGAGTAAAGAAGAGTGCTTGAGCACCGTTCAGTTTCTGAACGCCAGGGTACAGTTCAACAACGTCGCTGAAGTTCTCTGTGTCACGCATGTACTGCTCAACGTTTACGGTTACGCCACCAAGAGCATCTGTAATGCCTGCGAGACCATCAAAGTTGACCTCTGCATAGTGGGCAATATGTACGCCGCACAGTTCATTTACAGCTTGTACCATGCCATTTGCGCCGTCATAGTAGTGGACGGCGTTAATCTTCATGTAAGAACCCTTCCACAAGACACGGGTATCTCGTGGAATAGAGAGCATAGTCACACGCTTATGGATAGGGTCAACACGCGCCAAAATAATGGAATCCGCACGATATTCAGTCTCGCCAGGTCGACCGTCGGTTCCTAGAAGCAGCATATAATAGGGGTCGCTTGGTGCAGAAGGCTCCTGAAGCGTCTGACGAAGCTCAGCAGTAATGACCTGTGAGTTATTGAGCTGTGCCTGAACGCTTGCATACCAGATACCTGCGCCCACCACAGCGGCAACAAAAACAGCAGCAAGAACGCCCAGAAGCGACCTGACTACCATCTGCTTTCTGAAGACACGCTTACGACGCTTGTGGTAGCCCTCTGCCTGCGTGCGACTAAAAGGAGAGTTACTAACCGCAGCGTTCTGCGACGTATTGGCTGCAGCGCTTGGTGCAGTACCTTGGGTACTTCCCGTAGCAGTATTTTGTGCAGTGTCAGCCGAAGCGCCCTGTGCGGCCCCGTTGTCGAGCAGTTTTGCATGCTTTGGTTTAGTTGACACAAACTATCCTTCGATAAAGTCGTCGTCTGGAATGGTAGTGCGCTGAGCATCTGCTCCCAGCGTGACGAGTTTCTCGACAAATCCCTCGTAACCGCGGTCAATGTGGTGGATGGCAGAAACGATTGTTTCTCCCTCGGCCACAAGACCAGCCATAACAAGCGCGGCGCCACCACGAAGATCTGGTGACTTGACCTGCGCCCCCTCAAAGCCGGAGACGCCGCGAACAATAGCGTGATGGCCCTCGATGGTAATATCGGCTCCCATGCGAGAAAGCTCGGATGCCAACATAAAGCGATTCTCAAAGACGTTTTCCGTGATGATGCAGGTACCCTTAGCCAGAGCAAGCAGCGTCATAGTCTGTGCCTGCATGTCTGTTGGGAAACCGGGGAATGGCAGCGTCTGGATATCGATAGCTTTAAGATCTTGCTGGCGAGAAGCCCGTGCCCACCTATCTCCAGTCTCGATGGTAATGCCCATCTGCTCGTACTTTTTAAGTACCAGACCAAGGTGATTTGGCTCAAAACCGTGAACAGTAATAGGCTCACCAGTAAGCGCACCAATAGCCAAGAAGGTACCAGCCTCAATGCGGTCGCCAACGACTTCATGTTCAACAGGATGCAGCTCTGTGACGCCGTGAATCTCAATAACAGGAGATCCGGCGCCCTGAATGTTAGCGCCCATTTTGTTGAGCATAGTAGCCAGGTCAACAATTTCTGGCTCACGAGCTGCGTTATCAATGACCGTTACACCCTTGGCAAAAACTGATGCCATCATCAGGTTCTCTGTTGCACCAACGGAAGCAAAGGCCAGAGAAACGGTCTCGCCGGTTATGCCGTGAGGAGCGCTTGCGTGAATATTGCCGTGCTCAACCTTAAATTCAACACCCAAAGCCTCGAGGCCCAGGATGTGCATGTCAATTTTGCGAGCACCGATATTACAACCACCTGGCATTGCCACAACAGCCTTGCCAAAACGAGAAATAAGGGGACCCAAAACAGCAGTTGATGCACGCATCTGTGCGACAAGACTGTAAGGAGTCTCCCAGCTTGTAATATCTGTGGTATCAATTTTGAGCTCGTGAAGACCAACGACTTCAATGCGAGCGCCTAGCGTCTTGAGCACTTTGCCCATGACGTGAACGTCTGCAATATTAGGAACGTTAGTGAGTGTAGTAACACCAGGAGCCATGATGGTTGCAGCCATCAATTTAAGGGCAGAGTTTTTTGCACCCTCTACAGTGACCTCTCCTGTGACAGAACGGCCACCTACTACTTTTATGACGTCCATAAACCTCCGAAAACGACAGTGAGAGAATTTTACTCCTCAACCACTTGCTTCAGAAGTAGATTACACCAGTCTATCTTTTTTTCGTAGTAGGCACGACGATTATCGTCTTCTGGAAGAGAAAGCATCTGGTCAATAACGTCGTCTCTTGTCTCGCGCACAACATCTGCATCAATATCGTCAACGCGACGGGCATGATCTGCCAAGATAATGACTCCTGTTGGATCGATTTCTGCGTATCCACCAG
>CAUVJF010000054.1:0-6340 GCA_963552125.1 uncultured Atopobium sp. | reverse complement strand
CGGTGTGCAAGGCAAGTTCCATCTTCTTCAATAATATGGGCTGCCTGAGAAGAAATGGCATCTTTAGTGACGGAGATTGTTCCGCCCTCAACAGTGGCCACCGTGAGCTTTACTGTTTTTCTAATAAATAGAGCTCTAAACAACACCACAACAAGACCAAAGATGCTAATAGCCGCACAAGCGTTAAGAGCAATAAGGTAGGGCTTGGTAAACAAGAGATTAGTTGCCTGGTGTGTCCAAGGACCAAACCACGTTAAAGCAAGGGCTAAAAACACAAAAGCACTTGCAAGAACATAGAGTATGTAGCAAAAACGCTTGAAGCCGCTCATGGCACCTCCACTTTCTTTTATATAAACAGTTTAACTCCAATACCGGACAAAAAGAGAATATAAAAACTGCCTCCCGGCGGAAGGCAGTTTTTAGTCTGTATATACCGTTAGCAGAAAACGAACTTAAGCGTTCTTCATAACAACGGAGCGAACAACTCCCGCCGCATCGTCACAGTAATCCAGAACAGTCTCCATGCGGTCAAAAATACGAAGCCAAGCAACGGTGTGGCGACCAGGCATTTCATCACGGAACAAGCGAGAGAGTGCGTTGTGGTAAATAAGGTCTCCCTCGTCCTCAACATGTCCAACGGCAATAGCCTTCTCCATTACGGTAGGATCTTTCTTGTAATCACTCAGAACACTCAGCATCTCCTGGACTGTCTTGCATGCGCGAAGGGTAAGCTCAGCAAGCTGCATAGCCTCTTTACGAGTATCGTCAACGTTAAAGAGATCAAGGCGCTCAGCAACAGAATTCATTCCGTCAACGATGTCATCAAGACGAAGCGCCAAGTCAGAGATGTCCTCACGCTCAAATGGAGTGACAAAGGAAGCGTAAAGCTCCTTCATAATATGCTGGACCTTCTCGTCACACTCGCGCTCGTAAACCTTCATCTGAGGAATACGCGCGGCAGTCTCAGGATAGCCTTCCATAATGACCGCATACTCTTCAGCGGTTTCTACAATTTTGTCGCCAAACTCGCGGAACATGGTGTAGAAGACGTCCTCTTTTGGCTTACCTAGCATGAATCCTCCAATAAAGTTGAGTGGTTCAATAGAACTCGTAAAAGACAGTTATACGTACTTAGAAAATCATCAGGAACAGTTTTGCAAAAAGAAAACCAATAAGTCCGCAGCCAGGGAACGTAAATACCCATGCCGCAACCATTTCTTTTGCAACGCCCCAGTTAACTGAACGAATATTTTTTGCAGCACCTGCGCCCATCATGGCAGTCATTTTTGTATGGGTTGTTGAAACAGGAAGACCAGTCAGCGTGGAAAGTAGCAAAGATGCAGATGCCGAGAAAGACGCGGCAAAGCCCTGATAACGCTCAAGCTTTACCATTTCCATTCCGACTTTTTTAATAATCTTTCTTCCGCCAATTGCAGTGCCGATAGACATAAGAGCAGCACACAGTACCTGCAACCAGAGCGGGAACACATCTGCACCAGCAGCTCCATGACCTGCGGAAAGTGCAATTGCAAGCATGGCAATGGACATGAACTTCTGGCCATCTTGTGCACCATGCATAGCCGCAACAAATGCTGAGCCAACAACCTGCAAATGGCCAAACATCTCATCAGCGCGCTGTCGATCAACGTTAACGCAAAGCTTGTTAATTGCTTTAACAATAATCCAACCAGCGGCAAAACCTAATGTGGTTGAGAAGAGCAGACCAATTAAAACCTTGCTCCACTCGCCCCAGTTAACTGCACCAAAATCACCATGAATAGCAAGTGCTGCACCGGTGAGACCTGCAATAAGGGCGTGTGACTCAGAAGTTGGAATACCTAAAGCCCAAGCTCCTACTGCCCAAGTAACAATACCAACACAGCCTGCGGCAAGAGCAACAAGAGCCTCATGGTTATTACTACCAAAGTCAACCATACCCAAAATTGTGTCTGCAACTGCAGTTGAAATGAGGCACATAGCCACCAAACCAACAAAGTTGCATACAACACTCATGATAATTGCATGGTTAACTTTAATTGAACGAGTTCCAACAGCCTCTGCAATAGCATTAGCCGCGTCGGTTGCACCATTTACAAAAATGCATCCAAAAACAAGGACAATGACGAGGGCCAAAAACGGATTGGCAACCATCATCTCAAAAAAGTGTCCGAGGGTTATCATTCGGTACCTTTCAAACCACTTTCATAACGGGACAATGATAATCGAAATATCGTTCAATTATGTTTACAAACATTCGAATAGCTAAATCAGCGCAAGTTGTTCCTTACGCCTTGCCTTCCCTCTTATGAAAAATACAAGCTGACCCGAGAGAGCTACCCAGTTAACCCAGAAGAATTTCCTCAAAAGGACACCTCAGGTTACTAGGCAAGCTTTTTGATAATAGCTGCAGTAATACGAGCAGAACGCTCAGAAGCCTCACGCTCAAACGTTAGATAATCAACACTTGAAGTAGTACCGGGCTTATCGGACATAAGCCTAATTACTACAAAAGGCGTGTGGTTAAGCCAAGCAACCTGAGCAATTGAAGCGCCCTCCATCTCGCAACAATCAGCGCCAAATGTTGTGTAAATATGGTCCGCAAGCTCTGATGAGCTCACAAACTGATCTCCTGAAGCAACACGTCCAGAAATAACCTGCAGTTCAGGAGCTACTTCTTTAGCCGATGCAAGAGCATGCTCAACAAGATCCTTATCTGCTGTAAACGAGAAAACCGGAAGACCTGGAATTTGACCAGCGGCAAAGTTGAGAGGACCAACGTTCATATCGTGTTGAACTAAATCTGAGGAGATAACAATATCCCCAACCTGTAGCTCAGGGTTTAAAAGCCCTGCAATACCAGTATTAATAACATGTGTTACTGCAAACGTATCAATCAGGATCTGTGTACATGCTGCTGCATTAACCTTGCCAATTCCCGACTGTACAACAACTACAGGAACATCTCCCAAAAGACCTTCAACAAACTGCATACGAGCCTGCTCATAGGTGCGCTCAATGGTCATCTGCTCTTTTAACAGCGCAACCTCGGGCTCCATGGCACCAATAATTCCAATTTTCATGTTAGGCCCCTACTCCTGCAAGCCAACTGGAACCAGCCAGGGCTCGTACAATTTTGTCTCGCACACTCATCTCATTTGCATCGTCTTTAATGTGTGCGTGAATAATAACGGTAATGCCAGCATCAGCTATGCTTGCAGCTTCAACCTCAATAGGAAATGTTCTATCAAGCTGGGACGAAACGGTTTCTTGGATTGTCTCAATGATTTCTTGAGTTACTGCCTCTAAATCTGCTGATGGTTTAAGCACAATAGTTACAGGTACCTCGGTTACGTCCCACCTTGTACGATGTACCAGTGCGGTTTTGTTGAGAACAGAATTAGGGATGATGTCCACTTTACCGCCACGGTCACGCACAATGGTGGAACGCCAGTTCATGTCAATGACCTCGCCAGAAATGTTTCCAATGCTTACCTGATCTCCCGGCTTAACCACACCTACCAACATAAGGCCTAAGCCGCCTACCAGGTTAGAAATGGTATCCTGGAGACCAAAAGACAAGGCGATGGAGGTAACTCCCAAAGCGGTCACAAACGCCGTTGGCTGAATGCCAAAAACAGGCTGCAATACCGCGAGAATAGCAAACGCCCAGATGATTCCTCGGATTATGTTGACAAAGATAGATGCCGACGGCAGTTTAGATGAATCCAAAGCCTTTCTTGAGAGCTTTATTGCAAAATGCTCAATCAAAAACGCAATGAAGAATACAACTACAAAGGTAACTACCCTAAAAATAAAATCTTGTGGAGTGAGGCCCAAAATTAAGCCGTCATGCATCAACACCATGGCTATCCCTCAATTTTGACTATCGGAGCAAAGCCCTTCATGAGCTTCTTTGTCTTATTAGTGCGTGTAAACTTGACCTCAATAGTATCGCCCTGAACTGCTAAAACAACACCTGGACCAAAGGTCTTATGAGACACCTGATCTCCCACAGCAAAGCTTGTAGAAGCGCGGGCTGGGTCCTTTTGAATAGGAGCTGGACGTGGAGCTGGGGCGCCACCGCTAGAGCGCGTACGAGAACCAAAAACGTTTCCACCATAGACTTCTGAACCACGGCCAGAGCCAAAGGTGCCATGACGGTCTCCGCGCTTGGCCCAGCCAACACCGGAAAATCCTGCGGAGCCAACACCAATAGCTTTAACGTGCTCCTGAGGAATCTCCCCCACAAAACGCGATACGGGATTAGCCTGAACAGAGCCATAGGTTCTTCTGGTAGACGCATACGTCAAATACAAGCGTTTACGCGCACGCGTAATAGCAACATAGGCCAGCCTGCGCTCTTCTTCTAGCTGAGCTGCCTCTGCCTCGTAATTTGCATGAGGGAAGATACCCTCCTCCATGCCAGCAACAAATACTGCTGGGAACTCCAGACCCTTTGCAGCGTGAATGGTCATAAGTGTTACCGCAGAGGTAGAGCCATCCAAACTGTCAAGGTCAGAACGAAGTGCCAACCATTCCATAAATGCCGGGAGCTTCTCTGCAGCAACCTGTGGATGCAAACTCTCCTCCTGAGGCGCAGGAGCCGTCTCTACAGCAGTAGCACCAGCAAGTGCGCCGGTAGCAGCATCAAAACCAGCCTCACTCAGCGAAGCTGCATCTTGCGCATCAAGTGCTCCAGCTTCTCTGAGCTGCTGCAGACTCTCAAGCGTTTCTTCAACGTCATCGTGTGACTCATCAAACTCTGCTGCAACACCAAAGAACTCTCGAATGTTCTCGATACGTCCGTCAGCCTCAATGGTATGCTCCGCCTCAAGTGCACGAATAAGACCTGAGCGGTCAATAGTTGCCTCTACAACCTCATCAAGCTCACCATCAATATGGCGGCCATGCTCAATAGCTGACGTAAACTCTACCAGCGCATTTCTTACCTTTGCGGTAAAAATGCCTTCTTCCATCACGCATGCTTCACATGCCGAGAAGAACGACAAACCGTTATGCAGTGCATATGTCTGAATCTTCTGAATACTGGTTGCACCAATACCGCGACGAGGCGTGTTAATAACGCGCAGCGCAGCCATGTCATCATCTGGATTAACAACAACTTTGAGGTACGCCATGACATCTCTGATCTCTGCGCGATCAAAGAATCGAGTGCCGCCAACAATCTTGTAAGGAACACCAGCTCTGAGCAACATATCTTCGAGAATACGAGACTGAGCGTTGGTGCGATAGAACACGGCTATGTTGTCGTATGATGTACCCTTATCGTGCAGTTTTTCTATCTCAGAGCCAATCCATGCGCCCTCATCACGCTCATCAGATGCCTGATACACCTGGATTTTCTCGCCATCTCCTTCATCCGTGAAGAGACGCTTTGGCTTGCGGTGAGAGTTGTGCGCAACAACTGCATTGGCAGCGGCCAAAATATGACCTGTTGAGCGGTAGTTTTGCTCTAGCTTAACTACAACTGCTTCCTCATAGTCTTTCTCGAACGCCAAGATGTTTTTGATGTCTGCTCCACGCCACGAATAAATGGACTGGTCATCATCGCCAACAACCATAAGATTGCGATACTTAGAAGCCAGGAGCTTGGTAATTGCATACTGAACGCCGTTGGTATCCTGATACTCGTCAACGTTGATATAACGGAAACGCTCCTGGTACTTAGCAAGCACGTCTGGGTACTTGGAGAGCAGCTCAAACGCCTTGACCAGAAGGTCGTCAAAATCCATAGCGTTAGCTTTATCTAAGCGCGTCTGGAGCGCACGATACACACGAGCCACCACGTGATCCATAGGACTTGCTGCCTGAGCCTCTACATCATCAGGATACAGAAGTGCGTTCTTAGCAGCAGAAATCTTAGAGCGGATGGAGTTGAGTGGGAACTGACGAACATCAATATCCAGATCAGACAGAATGGTCTTTATCAGGCGCTTTGAATCGTCATCATCATAGATGGCAAAATTGGAGCCATAACCAAGACGCTCGCCATCTTCTCTGAGCAGGCGAACACACATAGCGTGGAACGTGCAGACCCACATGCCGCGAATATTGTTAGGAAGCAGTGCCTCAAGACGCTCACGCATCTCTGCTGCAGCCTTGTTAGTAAACGTGATAGCCAGAATCTGCCAAGGACGAACTCCCTCGTCAGCAATCATGTGCGCAATTCTAAACGTCAAAACACGCGTCTTACCCGAACCAGCTCCTGCAAGAACCAACAGAGGTCCCTGAGTTGTCATAACCGCCTGATGCTGGGCAGGATTTAAACCTTCAAGATCAATCTGCATTACGCCGTCCTTGTGTCAATCATTCTTAGACT
>CAUVJF010000053.1:0-6398 GCA_963552125.1 uncultured Atopobium sp. | reverse complement strand
GCACTGCTCTTGGAGATTAATAACCGCGTTCTTGATGCAGCTCCAGCTGACTTGACTATTAACACGCACGTTTGTCGTGGCAACTTCCATAGTACCTGGGCTTGCGAGGGCGGCTATGACGATGTGGCCGATGCTCTTCTTGCTCAAGAGCACGTAAACGCTTTCTTCTTAGAATTTGATGATCATCGCTCCGGTGGCTTTGAGCCCCTGGCTTCTGTTCCAGCTGGTAAAAAAGTTGTGCTTGGTCTGATCACCACCAAGCACGCCCAGCTGGAAGAGAAAGCCAAGGTTATTGAGCGTATTCATGAGGCAGCTCAGTACGTACCTCTGGAGAACCTCTGCCTTTCTCCCCAGTGCGGCTTTGCAAGCTGCGAGATTGGTAACAAGCTCACCGAAGATGAGCAGTGGGCAAAGATTGCGCTTGTAAAAGAAATTGCCGAAGAGGTTTGGGGCTAAATATCAGTTGGTACGGTTTGTCTGCGACTTACATGCCGTTTACCGAAGAGTTTCTGACCATACGTTCTTCTCGACTCCTGTCCACTAAAATGGACAGGAGTTTTTTATTGGAGCTAGACTTCGGAGGCAGTATGCCAAGCGAGAAGACCCGCTGCTTGCACCTCGTAAAAATTTTCGAGGAAGAAACTGATGACGATCATGGTCTGAGCACACCTCAGCTTATTGAAAAGCTGGCAGAGCGCGGGCTAAGCGTGGAACGTAAAACACTTTACGACGACATCAAATCGCTGCAGAATTTTGGCTACGACATCCAGTCTTACCAGCGCCATCCTGTTGAATACGGCCTGGCAACCAGGAAGTTTCAGGCTGAAGAGCTCATGCTGATGGCAGACGCTGTGCAGTCATCAAAATTTTTGACGGAGCGCAAGGCAAATAACCTGGTGAGTCTTATCGGTGAGCTGGGTGGAAAGTCTACCTCCGACACGCTCAAGAAGCGTATCCATGTTGAGGGTCGTATTAAGTCGCAAAATGAGTCTGTGTTTTATGCGCTTAATGCTATTCAAACGGCACTCTTGCAGAAGAAAAAGGTCTCGTTTAAGTACCGCAAAAAAGGCTTTAAAGATAAGGTTATTGAAGAGCTTCCCGTAAGAGAAGAAACGCCTGTTCAACTTACGTATATTGACGATTTCTACTATCTTATTGTGTGGAACGATAAGCATCAAAACTTTGTCAATTATCGCGTGGACCGCATGTTTAGACTTGAGGTTTCTGATGCTGACGCCACGGTTAACGAGCAGATCAAGCAGTTTGATATAGACAAGTATCAAGAGCGCGTCTTTGGCATGTACTCGGGCGAGGTTGTTGAGGTCACACTTCGTGTTAATGAGCGCGTGATGTGCTCGGTGTACGACCGTTTTGGCAAAAACATTATTTTGAACAATCCAAGTTCTGATGGAACTACAGCTGACGTACATGTTTCTGTAATGGAAGCTCCAACGTTTTATGGTTGGCTTGCAACATTTGGAACAGATATAGAACTGATAGCTCCAAAGAAGACCAGGCAGAAATACCAAGAGTACTTGAGCGGAATTCTTCAGAGCTACCAGTCAGAGGAAGAGGATTAGCTAAACCAGGTCAAAACAAGTAGTCTTTCTCGCGCCAATTAACGAGCATCAATGACGTAAAGACCTGCTTTAACAAGAAGATGACCATGGTGATCGCTGAGCTGCGTGATCTTGCAAGTAACAATGTTTTGATGTCCGTAGAAGAGCAAAGTACTCCAGAGAGAATTGCTTTCTCTAGGAACAAAGCCCAGCTTGTGGTCATTAGAGTACAGAGCAAGAGCCTCTGGGTCGTAAGGGTTATCACGTTCAGGAACAATGGTTAGATCTGAGCCAAGTTTGAGCTGGTCAAAGACAAGAGGAGCGTCGTAGTAGGGAAGACCGGAAACAACGAAGGAATCAACAAGCTTTGTAGGACTGTACATAAGAGCCTCCTTAGAAGATGTTGAGAATAGAATATGGATTTGTTAAAGAATGAGTGTCCAACAGATTGGACAGTAAAAATAGCTGAAAGACAAAACAGTAAGAGACAGAGACAAAGAGTTTCAAAAGGAGTTTGGATGATTACCACTAAGAGATTGTTTCTTATTCCATGGCATGCATCTGATGCCAATGAGCTCTATGAATTGGCAAAAGATCCAGAAATTGGTCCACTTTGTGGATGGGAACCCCACAAAACTTTAGAAGATTCCAAGCAGGTTCTTGCAAACGTGCTGTCCGATAAGTCCTGTTATGCCGTAAAAGACATGAGGACCGGTCATCTAATTGGTTCAATGTCGTTGGATTTTGAAGAAATTCCTGATCCAAAGGATTCCTCAAAGCAGCTGCATCAGGCAGAAATTGGCTATTGGATTGGTCGTCCTTATTGGGGACAAGGGTTGGCGCCTGAAGGCACTCAAGCTCTTACTACCTATGCATTTGAAGAGCATGGTGTTGACCAGGTAATTATTAGATATCTTGAGCGCAATAAAAAGTCTGCTTCAGTGGCTCGTAAGTGCGGCTTCACGGAGATGGGCATTATTACAGACTTGAATAAATATACAGGCAAAGAAGAGCAGTTTGGTATCTCAGTACTCACAAAAGAGGACTGGGAACGTGTTCAAAAATAGCAGTTGTTCTCGCGATTTTGTATGTTGTTTTTAAATGTTGCATAAGGCAAACTCGTATATGAAACGGCAAAACTACATGTAAAGCAATTAAAACAGTTAGTGGATTAAAGATTCTGCTTGTAAGAAAAGCGAAAGAAGTCTGCATATGATGATCAACAAACGCCTCATTTCCCTTATTGAGGAGAGTAAAAAATACATTGGCTTGACCGTGCTTTATCAGTGGATTGCACTTCTCGCCAATATTGTATTTATGTATTCTCTGGCAAGAATGATAGAAGCTTTGTTCATGGATTATTTTGTCCTCGAAGAGCAGTTGGTGTTTATTGCACTCTGCCTTATTGCTATTGTGATCAGGTATTTCTGCAAACTTGCTCAGCACAAGACAAGCTTTTACGCAGCAAAAAGGGTTAAAAAGACCCTTCGCGAGAAAATCTATCAGAAGCTTTTAGAGTTTGGTCCCTCGTATAAAAATTCATATGCGACCAGTGAGATTGTTCAGCTGGCAGTTGAGGGTGTCGATCAACTTGAGACATATTTTGCGCAGTATTTGCCACAGTTCTTCTATGCTGTTTTAGCTCCACTCACACTTTTTCTTGTTTTGCTCCTTATTAGTCCGGTAGTTGGCATTGTTTTGCTGGTATTTGTGCCGCTCATTCCAATGACCATCGTTCTTATCCAGAAGTTTGCAAAGAAGCTTTTGTCTAAGTATTGGGGCCAGTATACGCAGCTTGGCGATACGTTTTTGGAGAACCTGCAAGGCCTTACTACAGCAAAGATTTACAAGGCTGATGGTTTTAAACACAAGCAGATGAACGAGGAAGCCGAGCACTTTAGACGTATTACCATGAAGGTTCTAACCATGCAGCTCAACTCCATCACCGTGATGGACGTGGTTGCATTTGGCGGAAGCGCGCTTGGTGCAATTCTTGCAATTCAGCAGGTAAATGACCGGTTCCTCTTTATGTGGGAAGGCATCTTTGTCATTTTGATTTCGGCTGAGTTCTTCTTGCCCATGCGTCTTTTAGGCAGTTATTTCCACATTGCCATGAACGGTATGGCAGCGTCGGACAAGATCTTTGACCTGCTTGATATGCCTGTTCGAGCACAGGGTACCAAGACCGTTCCAGAGTCCAGCGATTTGACGCTGCGCAATGTCTCCTTCTCTTACGACGGTGAGAAACCCGTATTGGTGAATGTTTCTTTTGGAATACGCGCTAACTCTTTGAATGCCCTGGTAGGAGAGTCAGGCTGCGGAAAATCAACAATTGCAGCACTTCTGACCGGAAAACTCCGCTCGTATTCTGGCGATGTTCTGTTTGGAAATACCAGTTTGTCAGACATTTCTGACCAGAATTTGCTTCAAAACGTTACGTATATTGATCATCAAGCACATCTCTTTATGGGAAGCGTTCGCTCTAACCTTGCCATGGGTAATCCAGAGGCAACTGAAGAACAGCTCTGGCACTCCCTTGAACAGGTAAATCTTGCTGAGTTCGTAAAGTCTTTGGATGGACTTGACGCGCCAGTTGCCGAGAAGGGCTCTAACTTGTCTGGTGGTCAGCGTCAGAGATTAGCACTGGCCAGAGCCCTGCTTCACAATAGCCAGATGTACATCTTTGATGAAGCTACTTCAAATATTGATGTTGAGAGTGAAGACGTTATTATGCAGCAGGTTCACCAGCTTGCTCAGACAAAGATGGTGCTGGTAATTTCTCACCGCTTAGTAAATGTTAAAAATGCTGATCAGATTGTTGTTATGCAGCATGGTCGTGTTGTTGGAAGTGGAACGCACCAAGAGTTGCTTGCAACAAATGACGAGTACAAACGAATGACGCGGGCCCAGACTGAGCTTGAGAATTATGTGAAAGGAGTTGAGGCGTAATGAAAACAGAAGTTAAGAACAGCGCCACAACTGCACGTACTTCTCGCCGTAGTGCGCTCACCATTATGTTGAGGCTGGTGGGGCTGGTTCGTCCGCTGGCTGGCTTTATGATACTTGCAATTTTGATGGGCGTTTTGGGTAACCTTGCCGCCACGTTCATCAGCATTTTTGGAGCATATGCGCTGCTCAGCGCTATGGGCTTTGCTTCATCTTCTCCTATGGTGTTGCTTTTTGGCGGCATGCTTTTGTTTGCCCTGGTCCGCGGTCTGTTGCGCTATGCCGAGCAGGAATGCAACCACTTTATTGCGTTTAAACTGCTTGCGCTTATTAGAGACCGTGTGTTCACGGCGCTCAGAAAGCTTGCGCCAGCAAAACTTGAGGTCAAAAATAAGGGCAACCTGATGAACGTCATTACTTCAGACATTGAGCTGCTCGAGGTTTTCTATGCACACACTATCTCGCCTATCTGCATTGCGGTTGTGTTCTGCGTTGTTATGGTGTGGTTTATTGCAGGTACTACCAACTTGATTTTAGGCGTCATTGCACTTGTTTCTTACCTGATAGTTGGCGTGGCAATTCCGCTTGCTATGTCTAAGCGCTCCGAGCAAGACTCTGCTGAGGCAAGAGATCTTGCTGGTAAACTCTCGACGGTTACCCTTGATAACCTGCGTGGTCTTGACGAGATTCTGCAGTACAATACGGGCGCTCAAATGCTTGAGAGCTCCAGTAAGCTTGCTGATCAGTTAAGCGACAGACAACAGGCAGTTAAGAAAGCATTTGGTGTCAACGATGCGGTCACCTCAACGGTCATTCTTGCCGCAACACTAGTCATGTTCTTTAGTTCGTTCTACCTGGCCTATCACCAGCAGATTCTTATGAATGAAGCTTTCATTGTCACCATTGCATTGATGAGTTCGTTTGGGCCTGTTGTGGCTTTGGCAGCACTTGGTACAACCCTGACCAGTACGTTTGCTGCAGGCAACCGTGTTTTGGATATTTTGGACGAACAGCCCCTGGTTGAAGATGTAGTGGGTCAAAAAGACATCTCCTATGAGGGCGTGCGCGTTTCTAAGCTTTCATTTGCGTACGATGACGAGCAGATTCTAGACAACATTTCCGTGGATATTCCTACCGATAAGATCGTGGGAATTGTGGGAAAGAGCGGCTCAGGCAAGTCTACGTTACTTAAACTCTTGATGCGTTTCTGGCCAGCAACACCTGGAGCCATTGAGATTTCTGGAACTCCTTTGGAGCAGATTAATACCTCTAACCTGCGCGATCTTGAGAGCTACATGACACAGGATACGCATCTATATCACGATTCCATTAAGAACAATCTCCGCATTGCAAAGCTTGACGCAACGGATGAAGAGATTGTTGAGGCGTGCAAGAAGGCTTCAATTCACGAGTACATTTCCACGCTGCCCCAGGGCTACGACACGCCTGTTGCAGAGCTTGGCGACTCACTTTCTGGCGGAGAGCGCCAGCGCATTGGCCTTGCTCGCGCTTTCTTGCATGACGCGCCACTCATGCTGCTTGACGAGCCAACCAGTAACCTAGACAGCCTAAACGAGGCTATTATCTTGCGCTCACTTGATAAAGAAACTGAGCGCAAATCCGTGGTTCTTGTCTCTCATAGGGCTTCTACCATGGGAATTGCAGACATTGTTTACACCGTTGATGGGGGACGTGTGAGCTAATGACACCGGAAGAAATTGAACGGAAGCGCCAAAAGGAAAAAGATCTTATTTCGCTCATGATTCGTTTTTATTGCGAGAAGTACCATCGCACCAAAGCCCACGAACCTCTGTGCGACGAGTGCGCTGAGCTTGAGAAGTATGCGCATACGCGTGTGGACCGCTGTCCTCACATTGAGACAAAGACGTTTTG
>CAUVJF010000052.1:0-6501 GCA_963552125.1 uncultured Atopobium sp. | reverse complement strand
ATGAGCGTATACCTAGACGCCGTTCTGCATCCTGCAATCTATAAGCGCAAGCGCATCTTTGAGCAGGAAGGTTGGCACCTAGAGGCTGACGAGCAAGGCAATCTGAGCTACAACGGCGTTGTCTTCAACGAGATGAAAGGCGCCCTCTCTGACCCTGATCGCGTACTCTACGATTCTGTGAGCGAGGCTCTCTTCCCTGACACCGCCTACGGCAAAGAGTCTGGCGGCAAGCCTCGTGCAATCCCTGAGCTCACCTACGAGAACTTCCTGGACACCCACGCTCGCCACTACGACCTCTCTAACAGCTACACCTTCCTCTACGGCGACCTTGACTGTGAGCGTGAGCTCTCCTTCATTGCCCAGAGGTTTGCAGCTGCCGAGAAACGCGATGCAGGTGCCCCTAATCCGCTTAACCTGCAGGCGCCCGTGTTGCCCGAGCCTTGCCAGGTCCGCATGAACACTACAGCCGACAACTCCAGCGTCGGCCTGGGCTACGTGCTTGGAACGCCTGACCAACGCAATAAGATGATGGCTGCAGACATCTTGTTTGACACCCTCATGGGCTCCAATGAATCCCCGCTCAAGCGTGCAATTCTTGACGCGGAGCTTGGCGATGACTTTAGCTACTATCTCTCCGACGACCTTGCCCAACCTATGCTCTTCTTGCAGCTCAAAGGCCTTAAAGAAGGTGCAGCTCAAAAGTTCCGTGAGCTGGTAGAGACCACCTGCAAAAAGATTGCTTCCGAAGGCATTGATCCAAAGAAGCTCAATGCTTCCATTGCACTTGCAGAGTTTAACTTGCGCGAAAATGATCAGCCTTACTCAAACGGTATTGAATACACGCTGCGTTCGCTTTCCAGTTGGCTCTATGACGACGCACGCCCTCTGGATTACATCCGCTACGAGGATGCCATTGCGTACGTCAAGGAGCTTGCAGCTCAAAAGGGCTTTGAGAAGCTACTTCTAGAGCTCATCTGCAACAGCAAGCACGCAGCTCAAGTTGAGCTTGTCCCCACAGATGATGGAGAGGCTCAGGAAGAAGCCGCTGAACTGGCACAACTTCGCTCCGCGCTCACCGATGAGGATGTCGAGAAGATCCGTGCAGAAGTTGAGGCACTGCGTCTGGAGCAAGAAACACCTGATGCTCCAGAAGACTTAACCAAGCTGCCGTCCCTCTCGCTCAGTGATATCGGTGCAGGTAGAGAGCGTCCTGCTGGCTTTGAGGTTGAAGCTCCCCTGCCATGCATTGCGCATGAGCTGGACACTCACGGCATTGACTACGTCTACCATTACTTTGATCTGACTAGCGCGGTTACCTTTGAAGAGCTGCCACTTGTGGGCATTCTTGCTGAGGCTCTGGGCAAGCTTGATACAGCATCACATACTGCGTCTGAGCTGGACATCCTTATTGAGAGTAACCTTGGTCACCTCTCGTTCTTCACAGACATCTACGACCAAGACACGCTTGACCAGGCGCACCCTGCCTTCATTGTTGCTGCAAGTGCTCTTGCCGAGAAAACCCAGGGACTTGCAAGCATTCCTTCTGAGGTTTGGTCTAGCACGCGCTTTGACGATTTGAGCCGCCTGAAGAACATCTTGATTCAGCGTCGCATTGCGCAGGAGCAGTACTTTGTTGGTGCTGGTCATACAGCAGCGCAGAATAAGGCTTTGACTGCCTACTCTGCAGCTAGTCGCGCAAACGATGCTCTAGCAGGCGTTGGCTTCTATGAGTACCTAAAGAACTTGCTTGCCAACTGGGATGAGCGCGCCCCTCAACTTGCAAAAGACCTGGATGCGCTCACCCGCAAGATGTTCCGCGCAGACAACGTTACGGTCAGCTTTACTGGCTCCGCTCAGAGCCGCGAGGCATTCTGGCAAGCAGCGGGAGATCTTGGCCTTAAGATTGGCAATGAATCGCAGGTAGACAACGCAATGCCAACCCTTGTTGTCCCTGAGGGAAAGCTGCAGCGCGTGGCGTATATTATTCCGTCAAACGTCTCCTACGTTGGTCTCTCTTATCCAAACGTAGCCCATGCAACCAATGAACAGCAGGGTAACTGGCTTATTGCCACCAGAGTTCTGGGTCTTGACTACCTGTGGAATGAGGTTCGCGTCAAGGGTGGCGCATATGGCGTCATGTTCAGAAACTCCATCGCTGGCCTGCAGAGCTTTGTCTCCTACCGAGACCCCGCACTTGATGCAACCCTTGACCGCTATGTTGGTGCAGGTAGCTGGCTCTCTGAGTGGACTCCAGACGCTGACGAGTTTGAGGGCTACGTAGTTGCCTCTGTAGCAGGCGTTGACGCTCCTGTTCCTGCTCGTATGCTTGCTCGCAGGCAAGACATTGAGTACTTCAACCACCGTGACCCAGAGCGCCTTCTTAAGCTTCGCGAGAAGATCCTTCACGCCCAGGTTGAGGACATCAAAGAACTGGGAAGCACCATGCCTCAAAGTTATGATGACCTCTCGGTTGTTGTCTTTGGCGCCAAGGATGTCATTGAAGCCTCCAAGCTTGATCTTGAGGTTGTCGACCTCTTTGGCGGCCAGGAGAACTAGGCCTGGTAGCTGCAACAAAAACGCAAAAGCCCTGTCATGCGGCGCATGACAGGGCTTTTCTTGTGAGGCAATGCACGAAGCCAGACGTTCTTCTCGCCAGACAGCGCGACCAGGCAGGGGCCTTACTCGCTCCTCAGCGCCTGAACTGGATCGGATTTAGCTGCTCTGCCTGCTGGAATAAGACCTGCAAGAAGCGTCAGGACAACGCTAATCAGAATCAAAATAAGTGCTCCGTTTATCGGCAAGATCACCAAATTATCCACGTTAAACATGGCTTTGACCACAGCGTTTGCAGGCAAAATAAGCAGTTGAGTAATGCCAATGCCCATAACACCGGAGATAAGGCCTTCAATAAACGTCTCTGCATTGAATACGTTGGCAATATCTCGCCTAGAAGCACCAATAGAGCGCAGGATACCAATCTCCTTTTTGCGCTCAAGTACCGAGATAAACGTAATGATTCCAATCATAATGCTGGAAACAACAAGCGAAATAGATACAAACGCAATCAGCATCGCCGAGATCATATCAACAATCAGCGTGACAGAACTCATCAACGCACCAACAATGTCGGTATACGTAACTACCTTAGACTCTTCACCTGCGGCCTTTGCATCAGCGTTGTATGTATTAAGAATTTCAACAATCTTCTCTTTGCTTGCAAAGTCTTTAGGATAAATATTGATTGACGTGGGCTTATTAAGATCCGCATATCCCATCTTAGTAAGATTTGATTCATACGTTGCTGGCGTTGCCCTTAGCATTGACGCGGCAATAGCTGCTAGCTGCGATGGGTCAGCATTGAGCTTAAAGGCACTTGCGAGCGTTGCTTGATCTATGTGCATAGCATTGGACATATTTGCCGCAATGCCCTGCATAGCTGTATTGAGAGCGCCTGCAATCTGATTTTGCATCCTGGAAGCCACCTGCGTCATCACGCTGGTTAGCGCAGACTGCACGTAAGCACTCATAGCACGCGTAATAGCTGCAGAAAGTGCACTTGCAATCTGTGATTGATAAGCACTCATAAGCCTCTGAGAAACCTCAGCCTGGACGCTTGGAAGATCTGGATTGGTTCCCAGCTTATTTGCCAGAGCACTAACCAGCTGTTGCTGCAGGTCATCGGTATCAACCGCAGAAGAAACCGTAGTCACAATCTGCGTACGCACCTGATCTGTTGCTAGGTAGTCTGCCATGGTCTTGCCGGGATTAGCAGCACTCCAAGAGTTCCATCCCAGAGCAATGTTGCCCATGAGCGAAGAAATAGCAGCTTGTCCTCCTGGTTTGAAATTAACGGTAATGCCAGAAAGAATCTGCTGAATGTCTGCTGCAGAGAGTTCTGGGAAAGCCGCCGCCAGCGCAGCTGGATCAAGCGAAGACGTAACAGAAGACAGTACATTGCTGTCAGACAGATTAAGCTGCGACGGATCAAAAGCTGGTAGCTGCACGTCAGAAAGGTCAAGCGAGGACATATCCAGCCCAGACAGATTAATTGACGAGAAGTTCAGTGCCTGTGGATTAAAGTTAAACGCCGAAGACAGCACGTTAGAATCAACGGAAATGAGAGAGCTGATAGAAAGTCCCTCAGAAGTTTGACCGTTCTTCTCGTCCTCAAAGGTTTTACCAGTGAAAACGTCAACATCTGGACGATTCATCTGATCCTGGACAATAGGAGATGTCTCTGCATCAGAAATCATCTTCTGAGTCAGTTGTGGTGTGTAGTAAATGCCCTCAGAAAGCGCTCCCGTGGTAGTTGGGTCTTTTGCCTGAACAACACCAACAATATGCAGGTCAGGTGCATTGGCAATGAGGTTATTCATGTATGACTGATCATCGGATTTGTCTGTCCAGACACCAAGAGTTCCGTCCCATACATAGCGCTGATAAGGCATAACCAGCTTAAAGGTTGGAGACATCAGCTGCTCATAGGTGTATGTATTATGAGACTCTTCGATAGTGCCAGATTCTCCACTTGCAATTTTATCAACGGTAGAGCGCAGGCCAGCGTAATCACGCAGGCCAAGCGTGTACTCCAAAAAGTCATCCATAGTGCCGTTTGGACGCAGTACCAGAACAGCCTCATTCCAAGCAGTAGGCCATCTACCAGCACGAACCGTATAACGGTCCTCGTAAATGGAAGGATTTCCTGGAAGCTCACTAAACAGCGTAGTGCTTGCAAATGAAGCAAGCGGACTATATGACGGAATCTTAGGCGACACCTTAGAGAAGGTAACATCTGGCTGCACCTGAACAGGATTAGAAGAGCCAGAGTCCGCGCCTGCTGGCAGGTAGATAAAGGGGCTTACGGAATAGCCATACGTAATAGCGCTGGCATACGTGTTAATGCCGCCACCATTATTGTCGAGAAACGCCTTCAAGCTGGTCAGATCATTGGACCCGATACTTTCTGCCTGCATCCCTAGCCTGTTGTTAGTAGGAATGGCGCCTTCAGCAGGTTGATTTTCTAGCTTTGCAGCTTCTGCATTTTTCTGATTTTGCGTCATCTCGCTTTGTGCATCTTGCGTTTGAGAATCAGCCGAGTCAGAACTGCTGCCGCTTCCAGAAATAAAGGAAGAAATATTAACGGACTGCTCAGAGATGGTGAGTGGATACATTGAAAGCGTATCCTCCTCAACCTTCTTGATGTACTCGTTTGCGCCATTTGCCAGCGCCAAAATTGCTGCAATACCAATAATGCCAATAGAACCCGCAAACGCTGTCATAAGTGTGCGGCCCTTTTTGGTCATGAGGTTGTTAAACGAGAGACCCAGTGCAGTTAGAAGCGACATAGAGGTCTTGCGAGAAGGCTTAGCTTCTCGGCGAGCAACGCTTGCAGCATCAAATGGATCTGAATCCGCAGTAACCCGACCATCCGCCAGCTCAACAATACGCGTTGCATACTGGTGAGCAAGCTCAGGGTTATGCGTAACCATAATAACCAGACGGTCCTGTGCTACCTCTTTGAGCAGGTCCATAACTTGTACAGAGGTTGAAGAGTCAAGCGCGCCTGTTGGCTCATCTGCCAGCAAAATCTCTGGATCGTTTACCAGGGCGCGAGCAATAGCAACACGCTGCATCTGTCCACCAGAAAGCTGATTTGGTCGCTTGTTTGCATGTGCTTTAAGGCCAACCTTATCAAGCGCTTCAAGTGCACGTTCATGACGCTCTGCCTTAGGAACACCAGAAAGTGTCAACGCAAGCTCAACATTGCTGACTACACTTTGGTGTGGAATAAGGTTATAGCTCTGAAATACAAAACCAATACGGTTGTTTCTATAGGTATCCCAGTCACGTTCTTTGAACTTCTTGGTAGAAATGCCATCTACCAGCAAATCTCCTGAGTCAAAGCGATCAAGACCACCAATAACGTTGAGCATAGTGGTCTTACCCGAGCCCGAAGGACCAAGAATTGCCACAAACTCGTTATCTCTAAACGCAACGGAAATATGGTCCATTGCGGTTTGTTCAAATCCACCAGTGTTGTAACGCTTTGAAATACCTTTAAGCTCAAGCACGGGTTACTTCTTTCTTGTTGGGCCATCTGGAACGCGGAGCTGTGCCGTTAGTTGATTGCATCTCCGTCAGCTGCATCTGTATCAGCTACATCGGTCTTCTCGACAGCAGCCGTCTGAGCAGCTGCATCTTCTGCAAATGGGTCAGCGGTAATGTCTTCAATAACCTTCTGCTGAGCCCAGCTCAAGCCGTAGAGCAGGCCAAAGAGCGCCCAGAACCATGGTGCATAGAGCATGACAACCATAAGAATTGCAAAAAGTCCTCTAAGAAGAACCCAAGGAAGCACCACAATCAGGAAGAAAAAGAATGGCAGCACAAAAAGGATTCCAGCAAGCGTGCGCAGTACAACTGCAACTGTCTTAGTTACCGAGAAGCCGGTATTGCGTGCAATAAGCAGACCTACCAGGCCAGCAATGCCAAAATACAGCATGA
>CAUVJF010000051.1:0-6525 GCA_963552125.1 uncultured Atopobium sp. | reverse complement strand
TCGTAAGCGCCATTGTAGACCCATGGGTCACTACCTTGTCTTTTGTTGTTGCACTAGCAATGAGAATTCAAGGCGCAAAAAAGAAGGACGCAGATGCCAGAAGCATCTACGCCCTTCTCGCCCAATAAAGGGGGAGTGGATTACTCTTCAACCTCGAGAAGCTCAATGTTGAAGTTAAGGTCTTTACCAGCCATTGGATGGTTGGTGTCAAAGACGATAGTGGTGCCGTCGTTAGAGACAACGGTTGCCATAACAGGGTATCCCTCAGGGGTGCCCAGAGTAACCTGCTGACCTGCAACAAGATTCTCAGAGCCTGGAAGCTGAGCTACGGGAACAGGCTGCACTGCCTCTTCATGGCGCTCACCGTATGCCTCTGCTGCTGGAATGTGGACGTCAACAATCTGACCAACGGTCATATCTTTGACAGCCTCATCAAAACCAGGGATCATCTGACCAGCCATGCAGGTAAATGCCAGTGGCTCGTTGCGATCACGGGAGGAGTCAAACTTAGTTCCGTCATCAAGAGTGCCTACGTAGTGGACTTTTACCTTTTTACCTTCGTTGCTCATGAAACTCCAATCGTTAAAAACATATCTTTGGCATTCTACCCAAGAGTGACGCAAATCAACCTTTGAATGATAAAGGTATAAAATACTTTACATTCAGTTTGAAAGGTTTGTAATGGAAGCTCGCTTAGCTCCTTATAAGTTTATTGGTGTATTTGACTCAGGCGTTGGTGGCATGAGTGTGCTTAAGCACCTTGTTGCACAAATGCCTCACGAGGAGTTTCATTATTTTGGCGATTCTGCCTTTGCGCCTTATGGTACTAAGCCTAAGGAGCAGATTGCTCAGCGCTCTGGTGCTATTGCTAAAAAGTTTATTGATGAGGGTGCCAAAGCGCTGGTCATTGCCTGTAATACTGCAACGGCTGCGGCTGCAGATGAGCTGAGGGCAACCTATCCTCAGCTACCTATTGTGGGTGTTGAGCCAGCTCTCAAGCCTGCAGTAACCGCATATCCCCATGGAACAGTGGTTGTTCTGGCTACAAAAGCAACGCTCTCTTTGCAGAAGTATCACAATCTTGAGTCGCGCCTACATCCTTCTGCAAAGGTCATCTCTATTCCAGGAGAGGGCCTGGTGGAGCTTATCGAATCTGGTCAGGCTGATTCCGAACAGATGCATAACCGCCTGACTGAGCTTTTGGGAGATTATGCTGGTCAGGTAGATGCTGTGGTTCTTGGTTGCACCCATTACCCCTTTATCAAAAAGCAAATTAGCTCCGTTTTAGGAGACGTAGAATTTTTTGATGGTGGTGCAGGTGCTGCTCACCAGCTTAAACGTTTGCTTGGACAGGCAAACTTGCTTGCTTCTGCAGATGCCGCTGCTGACAAGAACACTAGCGCCTCAGAGCCTGATATTTTATTCTCATCAAGCATAGATACTCCTGAAGAATTGAAGTTCTACCAGGAGTTCTTCTCGCAAGATATGTAAGCGTGGCTGGGTAAGCGTATTACTTAAGCTTAGTCTCAAGCCACTTTTTGAGCACTACGGCGTTGTTGTACGTAGTGTCTTTGTCCGAGAAAAGCAGTGTCACGGTAGATTGATCAAGCTTTTTAAGCTGTTCGACAAAGGCATCTGCGTCAGGATTGCTGTCAAGTTCAGCTGTATAAGTAGACACAAAGCTATCAAAGTGCTCTGGATCGTGGTTGAATGCTTTTCTGCACTCAGTAGTAGGAGCAATGGTTTTAGCCCATTCATCAGCGTGTAGGTTCTCTTTTTTGATACCACGAGGCCACAGTCTATCTACCAGCACGCGATACCCATCGTCAGCTTCTGGCGCATCGTAAGTCCTCTTAAGTTTGATATTCATTTTTGCTCCCTTCAGCTCATGTACGTTATACCGCAAAATATCTATTCGGTTACAAACTATTTAATAGGACTAGGTATTCATATCCGCATGTTTATGATGAAGTTCATTCTTTAAAACCCACGGAGAAAGGAAAGCCATGGCAAACTCAGTGGAGAAGAAAGACATCGATTGGACAGCGCTTGGCTTCGCATATACGCAGTGTGACTACAGCTACGTTGCCCACTACAAAGATGGTGCTTGGGATGAGGGTGGCCTTACCACCGATCACAGCATTACGCTGTCTGAATGCGCAAACATCTTCCATTATTGCCAGGAAGTTTTTGAGGGTTTAAAAGCTTACACCACAGTCTCTGGCGATATTGTCTGCTTCCGTCCTAATCTCAATGCTCAGCGTATGGTTGACTCTGCATCTCGTCTTGTCATGCCACCATTTCCTGAGGATAGATTTGTTGCTGCTGTTAAAGAGGTTGTTTCTGCAAACGCAGCTTGGGTTCCGCCATTTGGCACAGGCGCTACGCTGTATGTTCGTCCTTTTATGATTGGTACCGGAAATACTGTTGGTGTTAAGCCATCTCCTACCTATGAGTTCCGCATTATGGTCACTCCAGTTGGAGCTTATTACTCCAACGGCGTTGCTCCTGTTGCACTGACCGTTTCTCCTTATGACCGTGCTGCTCCTCACGGAACCGGTAACATCAAGGCCGGCCTTAACTATGCCATGTCTCTGTATCCAACTACCTGGGCACATGAGCAGGGCTTTGCAGACAGTATGTATCTTGACTCTGGCTCTCGTACCTATGTTGAGGAGTCCAGTGGCGCAAACTTCCTCTTTGTTGATAAAGAGGGAACCCTGGTTATTCCACAGTCTTACACAGATTCCATTTTGCCTTCTATTACCCGTCGCTCTCTGGCAACGGTTGCTAAAGACCTGCTGGGCATGAAGGTTGTTGAGCGCCCTGTCCGCTTTGACGAGCTTGACCAGTTTGTTGAGTGCGGCATGTGCGGTACCGCTGCTGTTATTTCTCCTGTTGGCAAAGTTGTTGACGGCCAGAAAGAGATTGTCTTTGGCGCTGGTATGGAGGCTGTTGGACCAGTTATGTCTAAGCTCCGCAACACGCTGACCAGCATTCAGTCTGGCGAGATTGAGGCTCCAGAAGCAGATTGGATTTGCAAGATTTGCTAAGGCTTGCGTTTTCAACAACGCTTTGCTTTTAATACAAAGGCGAGAAGACCAATCGATCTTCTCGCCTTGTTTTTATCTGCAAAAGCAGGATACGTGTGACGGCTATGCCTTGACGCTTATGCCTTGTGGGAAGAACCCAGGTTATCCATGTGGCTTGCAACAATCTGAGTGATTGCTTCCATACCAGGAACGGAAGGCTTCTTTGGATCAAAGTTGCTAGGGTTTTCTGACATGTACTTCATAAAGGCTGCGGTAAAGACCTGGCGGAGCTCGGTTGCGTAGTTAACCTTGCAAATACCGTTCTGAATTGCCTCTGCTACCTGGTCATCTGGAACGCCCGAGGTGCCATGAAGAACCAGAGGAATATCAAGGCGCTGACGGATTGCCTTGAGGACGCCCTGCTCAATGTGAGGTGTGCCGTGGTAGACGCCGTGAACGGTACCAACGCCAACTGCAAGAGAAGTGCAGTTAGTGCGAGCAACAAACTCCTCAGCCTGGTCTGGATCAGTGTAGGGGTTCTCGCCCTCAACAGCTGGGCCGTCGTCCTCTTTGCCGCCAACTTTGCCAAGCTCAGCCTCAACAGGAAGGTTGATAGGACCAGCAAACTTGGTTACGGATGCGGTAAGTGCAATGTTGTCCTCAAATGGAACGTGAGAGCCGTCAATCATGACGGAGGTGTAACCGGCACGAGCTGCCTGGATGCAGCGGTCAAAGCCGTCACCGTGATCTAGGTGAAGAGCAACAGGAACAGTTGCCTCTTCAGCAGCACAACGAACCATGGCAGCAAAGTAATCAAGGCTTGCGTACTTGATGGTGCCAGGAGTGGTCTGAAGAATAACAGGGGAGCGGCGCTCTTCTGCTGCCCTAACAACAGCCATTACAAACTCAAGGTTCTCAACGTTAAAGGCGCCAACAGCATAATGGCCAGCCTGTGCGTCAAGAAGCATCTGCTTAGTAGTAACGAACATCTATTGCTCCTTTCGCCCCAAAGGGCTCTTTGATTGACTGAAAAAATTGTAACGTTTCTCTTACTCTGTTACGTAAGTTTTCTAGAAATAGTTTTGTCTTTGTAACCTTTGGCGAGAAACCCGTCTTGCTGCATATTATTCAGCAATCTTTTTGATTGTGACCTGCTTCTGAATCTTAGTTGCAACATCTAGATCAAAGCGACCGGTACCTGCAGATAAACAACTTGCGGTAGCACATGAAAGCGCAAAGGTAAGACACTCTGAAGTTGGTTTTTGCTGAGCAAGTGCAACAGCAAATGAGCCAACAAGGGTATCTCCTGCACCAACAGGATTGATAGCTTCAATTTTTGGAGGATTTGCTCTAAAGGTTCCTTCATCAGAAACCATGAGCGCACCTTTTGCACCAAGCGAGACAACTACAATTTTAATGCTGCGTTTGTGCAGCTCCTGAGCTGCCTTTATGACCTCGTCTTCTGTAGTTACTTCTCTTCCTAGAAGTTGACCGATTTCATCGGTGTTTGGTTTGATCATGGTAGGAAGGGCATCAATACAGGAGGTGAGCAGTGCACCGGATGCGTCTACAATGCAAGGCACGCCCGCAGCCATGGTCTCTTCAATAAGTTCTTTGTAATTTTCGGCAGAAATGCCCTTGGGAACACTGCCATTAAAGGTAACAACTTCGGCTTCGTTGGTAAGCTGCACAAGTTTTGCCTTGAAAGCAAGGAATTCTTCAGGAAGTACAGGCTGTCCAGGCTCTAAGAATTCAGTTGATTGCCCGCTTGGCTCCAGGATATTAATGCATGAGCGGGTTTCTTGCTCAGTATAAATAAAATCGCTGGTAATACCATCTTTATGAGCCAGCTCAACAAGGTATCTTCCGTTATTACCGCCTACAAATCCTGTGGCACAAACGGGGTAGTTAAGAGTGGTAATGGCTCGTGAGGCGTTAAGACCCTTGCCGCCCGCACTGTTATCTACTACCGAGACTCTGTGTACCGTTCCATCTACAACAGGAGAGTCCAGGTAGTACGCTTTATCAATGGATGCATTGAGTGTTACAGTAACAATCACGCATATCACCTCGTCTAAAAGACAGTGCACACAAAGTGCTCAGAGGAAAGCAGGGGCGAGAAACACTATGGAACAGCGCCACTGCAAATGAAATTGAGTTGAATCAATTTAACCAAAGCGCCATCAAGAAACTATTCTTTAGATGTTCTAAAAAAAGATACCAGTACATAATTTCTTAATACCAATTTTATTTTCTCGCCGTATTTGAGCAGGATTTTAGGGTTGTTTACTACATTTATTACGTATAAAGGTGCGTTATAAGAACTTCTCATTTTTCAAGGATAGCTCTAAATTTTTTAGTGCATCGTCACAATTTATCCATATATCTACCTGCGAAAATAACAACGTGTGTACCGTTTACGGTAAAAATAGTACCGTTAAGCCGTCGATTGTTAACGTACACATCTCAAGATGCTCACTAGACTATACTTATGTTAGGTTGTTATCTGGTATCTACCACTTAGAGAGAAACTTCAACACCCCTAGTTTTCCGCGTAGCTCCCCAGATAGTTTCCAACTCTTCGAAAGGAGTTTGACATGGTAGGTTGCGTTTTAACTGGTCATGGAACTTTTGCAAACGGTCTTGCTGATGCTTTAAAGATGATTGCTGGTGAGCAAGAAGCTTTTGTTCCCGTTCCTTTTATTGAAGCCGGTGCTGCAACATACCCAGAAACTCTTGCTGCAACAATTTCCGATCTTCTTGACACTACTGACGGTGTGCTGGTTTTCTGCGATCTGCTTGGCGGAACACCTTTTAATCAGGCAATGATTATTGCTCAGAGTTATTCAAACGTAGAAGTTGTTACCGGCACAAACCTTCCTATGCTTCTTGAAACACTTGGTAGCCGCATGGCAGATACCTCTCTTGAAGAGCTGGTTGATACTGCTGTTTTAGCTGGTAGCCAGGGAGTTGTTCATAAGCGTCTTGAGCTTGAGGTTGAGCCAGAAGATGACATCTTCGGAGACGATGGTATTTAAGTAGCGTTTTGTTGTTGAGTTAAGGAGATGCACATGGCAAATCTAGCAGAGAACATTCTTGCTTCATCCATTGTTCTTCTCGCGTTCTTGGTAATTTTGGGCCTTGTTTATTCCTTCTTTGTTTGGAGAGCCTCTTCTAAAAAGGCGGGAACAACTTCAGAGTTTCTGAAGAATCTTCATGCAGGTCAGAAAGTTAAGACTAACAGCGGAATGTATGGCGTAGTTAAAAACGTCAAAAAAGAAACAGTAGATGTTGAGTTTGCTCCAAATGTGGTCATCACGTTGGATCGTTGGGCGGTAATCAGCGTTTCCAACAATAAATAAATTTGCAGTAAAACACGCAGCGCAAGTTGCGAGTAGTGCGATGAAAATCGCAGATAGCACGCACAAGTGTGCGCGTAAAGAGAGGAGAACTTGTTATGGGAGAACCAGATATCAAGCTTGCTCGAATCGAT
>CAUVJF010000050.1:0-6542 GCA_963552125.1 uncultured Atopobium sp. | reverse complement strand
GCACCGCGAGAAGTAGCAGCGGGAAGCCTCAGGTTAACGCTTGGAAGAACTACCACAGAAGACGACATCTTGTACGCAGCTTGGGCAATCGCTGAGGCTGTCAAGCAGGAGTCTGCTCGCGTAGGAGTGACATGGGAGAACTAGTTTACCTTGGCATGAGTGGCGGCGTTGATTCGGCGCTGTCTGCGGCCTTGCTTCTTGAGGCGGGTTACAACGTCAAGGCTATCTATATGCGTAACTGGTCAAAGGACCTGCCAGGCTTTAAGTGCCCTTGGGCAGATGATTTGGCCGACGCCGAGCGCGTGTGCGTAACGCTCGGCATCGATTTGGACGTGTGGGACTGTGAGGCCGAGTATAAGGCTACCGTTGTGGATTACCTGCTTGATGCCTATGAGCACGGTCGCACGCCCAATCCAGACGTTATGTGCAACCAGACGGTCAAGTTTGGTACCTTTGCAGAACGTGCTTTTGCTGAGGGCGCAGATTTTGTTGCAACAGGTCACTATGCACAGAACGTCCCGGGCACCAAAAAACTTTTGCGTGCCGCAGATGCTCACAAGGATCAGACGTATTTCCTATGGCGTGTACCAGGTCATTTGTTTGAACGCACGCTTTTTCCTATTGGACACATTGCCACCAAGGCAGAGGTGCGCGCTATGTGCGCAGAACGCGGTCTGGGCATAGAAACAAAGCCAGACTCCGACGGCATTTGTTTTATTGGTCCCGTTGGCTTGCGCACGTTTTTGCTGGACACTTTTCAGAAAAAGCAGGGCGACGTCATTGAGTGGGAGACAGACAAGGTTCTTGGCACCCATGATGGAGCGTTTCTCTTTACCGTTGGCCAGAGAAAAGGTCTGAACATCGGTGGAGGTCCCGCACGCTATGTTGTGGCAACCGATACGCTTAAGAATGTGGTCTACGTAACCTCTGACCTCAACTGTTCTGCGCTCTGGACTCGTTGCATGGAGCTCTCGGACATGCACTGGATTTCTGGAGAACCTGCAGCTAACGGTAGGTATGTGGTCAGAACTCGTCACACAGGCGCGCTGGTTCCCGTAACGTTTACGCTCACGGATAATCAATGTGGATTTATTGAATTTGATCAGCCGGTAAAAACTGTTGCAGCAGGTCAATCGGCGGTTTTGTACGATGGCCAGGAAGTTTGTGGCGGTGGCATTATTGAGGCCGACAAGGGTATACTTGAGCGGTTCATGTAAAATGAAAAGCAGGTAGGTGGCGAGAAACCCTCTGAGGTTGCATCGTTTACCTGCAAAGAGTGTTGTTTCTGTACACGTATTGTGATCCAGAGTCCAAGGAGGTGCCCATGGATCGCCCAGATGGCGCGTCTGAAACCGAGCACCCCTCATCTACACCGAAGGTAACGGTGAAGATTGGATCTACAACCGTTAAGGGTGTTTCAACCAAAAAGCCTAAGATTAGTGTTGCTCCAACTTCTTCATCTGAGCAGGTAGAAGAGGCAAAAGAGAGCTTTGGTCAAGTTAGAAAGAGCATTCTCTTCCTCTTTGCGGTTGTAATACTGTACGCACTCTATATCGTTTTCTCTGGTCAGTTTGATGAGTTTGTTGTTGCTCTAGCAGACGTAGATACAGGTTGGCTTATTGCTGGCGCTCTTTGCTATTTTGTCTACTATTTCCTTGGTATTCTCGCCTATGTAATTTCAGTCATTACAGATCCCGAGAGTCCCGTTGGTGTTCGTGACTTGATGAGCGTTGAGGCGTCGGGCATCTTCTTCATGAACCTCACGCCAAACGGTGCTGGTGCTGCTCCTGCTCAGATTTATCGCCTCACTCGTGCGGGTATTTCTGTGGGTCAGGCAGGAGCTTTACAGTTCACCCGCTTTGTTATGTACGAGGCGGGCGAGGGCATCTTTGCAGCTCTGATGCTTATCTTTAGGGCTAATTATTTCTACGAGCAATTTGGCGATGTAACCGTTATTGGCGTTATTTTGTTTGGCGCAAAGATAGTGATGGTTGCAGTTATCTTGGCCATTTGCCTGCTTCCTAAAATGGTTAAGACCGTGGGCAACTGGGGCTTAAGGCTGCTTTCACGTCTTCGCATCGTAAAGCAGTACGACCACTGGCATGGCATCATTAACACGCAGGTAGATGAGTTCTCAAACGGCTTTAAGACTGCTGCAAAGAACATTCCAGAGATGTGCGTTGTTCTGCTGGTTACCTTGGTCCAGCTTGGCTGCCTCTATGCACTGCCATACTTTGTTCTGCGAGCACTTGGCCAGCCTGCAGACCTTCTGACCTGCCTTGCATCTGGATCAATGCTTGAGCTCTTGACCTCGGCCATTCCACTTCCTGGTGGTACTGGTGGTGCAGAGGGTGGCTTTGCCTTCCTGTTTGGCCATATGTTTGGCGAGGAAATTGCCGCAGGCTTTGTGCTTTGGCGCGCTATTGAGTATCTGCTTCCAACTATGGCCGCAAGCATGCTTTTGGGCCTTAGATCTCATGATCACGAGCCTATCTACCACAAGTGGAACCGTTTCCGTCAGCGTTTCTCGGCTTTTGTAAATGGCGAGAAACCCACTGTTGCTTCTACATCGTCTCGTCCAGAGACCTCTGGCATTCAAATTAAGGTTAAGCGTAAGAAGTAGGGAAGAAGTAAGGAAGAAAAGCCAGAATGTGGCTTGATACGTATCTTTGCTCTATTGGACCGCTGCGTGTGCAGTACTTGTAAAAGAAAGCATCCTTATGCGTAAACCACCAAATCCTATTTTGATTATTCTGGCACCTATTCTTATTGCCGTTGCCGTTGGTCTTGTCTATGATCTGCAGAATTTCTTACAGGACATTCCGGAAGTACGTGACAATCCAATGCTTTTAGCAGGCGTGGCTGTGTTTATACCAATGCTTGTGGCTTTGGTTAAGGACACGTTTGACGCACACGGTCTCTAGGCGAAGGTTATTTTTGTTGAGTTGGCTTTGAGAAAAAGAACAGGTATATTCCAAAGCCAAGTTTAATTGCCGCATCAATATAGGCAGTTATTGTCAGTGGGATGTCTGGAAAAATATAACCTATACCAACATTGATGGCACAGAGTATTGCCAGATAAATCATCGATTTTCCGTGTACATAGTAATAGAGGAAAAAGTGCAGCGCCGTGGCCATTAACGCGCCCAACCAAATAAGTCTCCAGTTTTCAGTTGCAAAAAATGGTCCACCTAATAAAAACATCAAAATGAATAAGAAAATCACCGCGTATAGAGACATTTTGTTCTGGAACTTACTTGAAGGACCATCGGAAAACTTATTGAGAACTTTCTTATTTGTGTTTATAGATAAGAAGGCTGCAACATATCCAAAGCTAAATACGGACATATTGATAATCTGTTTTCCACCTATTACGGTAGCTGCAAAAATGATGAGAGCTACAACAATTAACCAGAGACCGCATGATTTCTTATAATTAAAGCATAGCTTCTCGTCTTTGTTATATTCCAGAAAGTTCATAAGTTTCTCCCTCAATCGAACGACTTGCCATAATACTTCTGACCGTATGCTTTTACAATCCATTTGCCTATTTTTTAATAATTGAGGTGCAGAAGACGTACGGGTTTAAAAGGCGGTCATTCATTTGATAGCCCGCGGTATTTAAATAGCCGTCAATGCATTGACGAGACGCTCTTGTGCAAATTTCTAAAAAAGTTGAGTTTGACGGTTGCAAGAGGGGCGGGTTTCTCGTAATATATCCCTTGCTGCATCCCCAGCAGCAAACATATTCGGGCGTTTAGCTCAGGGGGACGAGCGCTTCCCTGACACGGAAGAGGTCATAAGTTCAAATCTTATAACGCCCACCAACTGTTCACAGGTCAGAGTAATCTGGCCTGTTTCTTTTTGTGAATATAAATAGTAATCATTATTGTTATTGACAAAAGAGTTAAAGAGAGTAAACTCCTAAGTAGCACGTTTTATAAGTTGTTTTACTTACAGAAAGGAACTGACTATGTCTCTTATTGGTAAGCAAATTGGTGATTTTAAGGTAAACGCATTCCAGAACGGTGACATCACCGAGGTAAGCAAAGAGTCCACACTGGGTAAGTGGAGCCTGTTCTTCTTCTATCCAGCTGACTTTACCTTTGTCTGCCCAACTGAGCTTGAGGATCTTGCTAACAACTATGACAAATTCCAGGCTGCTGGCGCAGAGGTCTACTCTGTCTCTTGCGACACTGAGTTTGTCCACAAGGCATGGCACGAGGAGTCCGAGCGTATCTCTAAGGTAACCTACCCAATGCTCGCTGACCCAGCTCACGTTCTTGCAAGGAACTTTGAGGTTCTCATTGAGGATGCTGGCCTTGCTGAGCGTGGCGCCTTCATTGTTGACCCTGAGGGTGTCATTCAGGTTGAGCTTGTCACCGCTGGTGGTATTGGCCGTAACGCTGAGGAGCTTCTCCGCCTTCTCCAGGCTGCACAGTTTGTTGCAGAGCACGGCGATCAGGTCTGCCCAGCTAAGTGGCAGCCAGGTGCTGAGACCCTGAAGCCAAGCCTTGACCTTGTTGGTCAGCTCTAAGATTTAGGAGCTTACAATGACCGACGTCAAAGACCTCTACGACGCGGTGATTATCGGCGGTGGGCCAGCTGGGCTCACCGCCGCCCTCTATCTGGCCCGCGCTCGCTACCGTGTTCTAGTTGTCGAGAAGGACCATTTTGGCGGACAGATCACTATTACTAATGAGGTCGTTAATTACCCGGGAGTTTTCTCTACTAGTGGCTCTGAACTCTCAGAAACCATGCGTAAGCAGGCTGAGGCCTTTGGCGCAGAGTTTTTGCTGGCAGAAGTTACTGACCTGGACATGTCCGGAGATGTCAAGGTAGTTCACACCACCAAGGGCGAGCGTCCCTGCCTCTCCGTTCTTCTCGCCTCAGGAGCACACCCACGTCATATCGGCTTTGTGGGAGAAGAGGACTATCAGGGCCACGGAGTTGCTTACTGCGCCACCTGCGACGGCGAGTTCTTTACCGGCAAGGAAGTCTTTGTTATTGGTGGAGGCTTTGCAGCCGCAGAAGAAAGCGTATTTCTAACTAAGTACGCAAAGCACGTCACGGTTCTTGTGCGCGAGGAAGCATTTACCTGCGCCCCTGCGTCGTCCGAGGCTGCTCGCACAAATCCAAACATTACGGTTCTGTACAACACGCAGGTTGAATCCGTTGCCGGAGATTCCGCACTTAGGTCTATTACGTACAAGAATCTCAAGACGGGCGAGAAGACTACCTTTGCTCCAGAAGATGGCGATTCCATTGGTGTCTTTGTCTTCGCGGGTTACGCGCCAGAGACCAACCTGGTAAAAGAGCTGGCACAGACTGATGATCACGGCTATCTGATTACCAATGAGCACCAGGAAACAACCTGTGAGGGCCTCTTTGGTGCGGGTGATGTGTGCCAGAAGCCACTGCGTCAGGTTGCAACGGCTATTGGTCAGGCGGCAACTACTGCAACCGAGATGGAGCGCTACATCAAACGCGTACAGGAAAAGACAGGCTTTGTTCCGCAGATGAACGTCACGCGCATCTCGTCCAAGAAGGAGGCTCCTGAGGCTCCAGCGGCTAAGAGTGCCTCTGACTCCGGAGAGATCTTCACCGATGACATGAAGGCACAGCTCAACGCTGTCTTTGAGCGCATGGCTCGTCCGCTTGTGCTTCAGCTTGAGCTTGATCAAAGACCTGTTTCTGAGGAGCTCGAAGCTTACATGGAAGAGCTTTCTTCTATGACCGACAAGCTGAGCGTTCAAACAGTCTCAGACACGGGCGAGAAGAACCTTCCTGTTGTTCGTGTGTGCGCACAGGATGGTACGCCAACAGGTCTTGCGTTCCATGGTGTTCCCGGCGGACATGAGTTCACTTCGTTTGTTCTTGGCCTCTACAACGCTGCAGGTCCTGGTCAGCCTATTAGTGACGAGGATAGGGCATCCATTGCCGCCATCGAGTCAAAGACACATCTGCAGGTCTTGGTAGGACTTTCTTGTACCATGTGCCCAGATGTTGTTGTTGCTGCTCAGCGTATTGCTGCGGATAATCCTCAGGTTACCTGTGATGTCTACGACATCAACCACTTCAAGGAGCTCAAAGACACCTACGATGTCATGAGCGTTCCATGCTTGGTTATCAACGACGGCCAGAAGGTTGACTTCGGCAAGAAGAATCTTTCTCAGATTTTGTCGCTGATTCCATAAGATCCATTTGCGTCCAGGAGAGGGTGGCGCTCATGAATATGCCGAGAAGATCAACGGTCTTCTCGGCATTTTTTGTGACGTATGAAGTAAGCGTATGAAGCTTGTTTAGAGGTGCAAGGCCACGTCCCCTTTACAGAACTTTTTGTTGGTAGAGACCTGCATCGCTAAAGCCTTGCGCACGATAGTAGGCTCGCGTTCCAATTGAGCTAATAACGTTAAGACTGGTATAACCCACATCTGCTGCAATAGATGATGCTTTGGCGAGAAGCTTTTGACCCAAGCCTTGGTGCTGAGCAGACATTCCTTCTGAGCCCAGCGAAAGCGCCTGTCCGTACACGTGGAGCT
>CAUVJF010000049.1:0-6767 GCA_963552125.1 uncultured Atopobium sp. | reverse complement strand
ACCTGAGCCCGAGATAACAAAGGCGCAAGCACGAGCAAGCTTAGCTACCTGTTTGAGCTCTTCGTAATCAGGAATGAGCTCCTTGCGGTAGGGCTCATGGAGTTTGTCGTTGCAGGCAGCTGCCAAAAGACCTCCATTGCCTGTTTCAAGTGCGTGAGTGACAGCAACGGTGCGTCCCATCTGGTAAACGGTTGTTTCAAGTGAGACTTCCTGGGGAACTACCTTACGGGCATCCTCAGTGTTAACCGTGTAGGGTGGCGCAATCGCAACAAAAGAGAGACCGCGCGCTACGAGCCTTCGAGTACAAACGGTATGCCCGCCCTCAACAAATGACGAGGTCAGGCCACCGTAAATTGCAGGAGCAACATTATCTGGATGGCCCTCAAAATGACAGGCAAAGTCGAGCGCACGCTCAGGATCCCAGCCGCCATGAGACTCGGTCATTGCGGCTGCAATACCTGCAATTACGCAGGTAGAGCTTGAACCAAGTCCACCAGAAAGCGGAATAGGCGAGTCGATAGTGATGTGCTTAGGAGTAGGCTCTTCGCCCAGTTTTTCGCAGGCTCGAACATAAGATGTCCATACAAGGTTGTCATCGTTTCTGAACTGCTCGGGGCAGCCGTCGATGATGAGCGTAGGAGATTCCCTAAACGTAATTTTTGCGCGCAGGTTAAACGCAAGACCTAGCGTATCGTAGCCGACGCCAATGTTTGCAGAGGTAGCAGGTACAGATACGGTCAAGATGGTGTTGTCGAGCATGTAGAACCTGCTTTCTCAGAGTCTAACAAGCAAAAATACGCCCGCATGCTTCAGAAACGTACGAAGCAAGCTGTTCCTTCTCGCGAACGTCAGTATGAATGATAACGTTATCATTCAGCGATGAAAGCTGGATTGGCGGATTAGTGCCCGTGATTTCGGCGAGCGTATGCATGCACGCAAAGTCATCCAGGCCAGCGGTCGAGTGGCCCAGCGCGGCAAGCACGTCGGACGAGAACTTGTACGGGCTAGCAGTAGACAGACAAACGCGCACGTCGTTTGCCTGGCGAGAAACGCTGTCAAGCACGTGCTTTGCGACGGCTGTGTGAGGGTCAATCAGCACACGACAATTCTCCCAGGTAGAACGGATAGTTTCACGCGTCTGAGCGTCGGTTGCAAAGCCAGCATCAAAGGTTTCGCGGATGGTGTCCATCACCTGAGCAGGTACCGTGTAGATACCCTTGGTTACCAGCTGGTTCATCAGATAGCTGACAAGCTCGGTGTCTTTGCCGGACGCAAGATAGAGGAGTCGTTCAAGGTTTGAAGAAACCAGAATGTCCATTGATGGAGAGATGGTCTTTTCAAATGTACGCCTGCGATCGTAGATGCCTGTTTCCAAGAAATCAGTCAGCACCTTATTGCTGTTAGAAGCCACAATGAGGCGCTCAACAGGAAGTCCCATTTCTTTTGCAAAGTAACCTGCGAGGACGTCGCCAAAGTTGCCGGTTGGCACGCAGAAAGTAACTTTTTGACCCTGAGCGATGGCGCCCTTGGCAACAAGCTGGGCATATGCGTCAAAGTAGTAGGTTACCTGTGGGGCCAAACGACCAATATTGATGGAGTTTGCGCTGGAAAGTACTGTGCCCTTACCGGCCAACTCATGCGCCAACTCCTTGTTAGCAAAGATTGCTTTAGCAGCGTTTTGAGCGTCGTCAAAGTTTCCCTTAACAGCGCAAACAGCTACGTTAGAACCTTTTTGAGTCACCATCTGCAGGCGTTGAATATCAGAAACCTTGCCTTCAGGGTAAAAGACAGTGATGCCCATGCCGGGTACGTCTTTGAAGCCCTCAAGTGCAGCTTTGCCAGTGTCGCCAGAAGTTGCGGTCACAATCATGATGCTCTTGCCGGAGGTGGCAACCACGCCCGCAGTACCCTCAGCGTCGACAGCGCTAGCTACGTCCGCGTCCTCGCGAGCAACACTCATCAGGCGGGGGAGCATCTGAAGCGCAACGTCTTTGAAAGCCGACGTTGGACCATGGAAGAGCTCAAGCAGCCAGTCTTCTCCGATAGCAGAAACAGGCGTGATAGCCTGGGTGTCCCACTGAGAGCCATACGCGCCCTCAATACAGCGAGTCAGCTCTTCAGCAGAGTAGTCGTCCAGCAGAGCAGAAAGCACATCGAAAGCAGTAGCTTTAAAGCCCTGAGAACAAACCTTTGCAAGATCGAGGGGTTTCTCGCCAATTGAATCTTGGATATAAAGGCCGCCGTCGGGAGCAATTCCCTGCAAAATGGCTTGTTTAGCCAAGACGGTATGGTCAGAGCTTCTTGTGCTGTGATATGCGACGGCCATGAAACCACCAATCTTTAGAACGTGTCACGTGTTGTGCGTCTCGCGTGTTGTGCGCGTGCAAATTGCGCGTCTCGCGTGTTGCGTTTCTATTATTTTAACAGTGAGAAGTAAATGTCGCTTGTAACATAGAATTGTTCATAGCATTATGAAGACGAGAAAAACTGTCGATTAGATTCTGTCTAGGTTTTTGGTAGTTTTTGTCTATGAGATTGTTATCAGTGCAGTCACCTTTGCGTGCGGTTGTCCTTGCTCTGCAATTAGCCTTGCAGGCAACCGGTTTTCTCGCAAAATGACTGCTAGATTTGGAGTTATATGCAAAACGTTGCCCTACTTGGATTTGGAACGGTTGGTGCTTCAGTTGCGCGCATTCTTGATGAGCGCGTTTCTGACGTTAACCTGACGTCCATCTTGGTTAGAGCTGGTAAAGAGCACGTTGACCCTCGGGCAACATCTGATTTTGATGCGCTCTTGTCTGACCCTGCGCTCGATACCGTTGTTGAGTGCATGGGTGGCCTCACGCCAGCCTATGAATACATCAAAGCTGCGCTGACTGCTAAGAAAAATGTAGTCACCTCAAATAAAGCCGTGGTATCTGCTCATTTTGAGGAGTTTATGACACTTGCCGCTGAAGCGGGTGTCAACCTCAAGATCGAAGCATGCGTGTGCGGTGGCATTCCTTGGATAGCAGGAATTCAGAAAGTTCGTCGTATTGACGAGATTTCTGCGTTCTGGGGAATCATGAATGGAACCACCAACTACATTGTCTATTCCATGCTCAAAGACGGAACGGACTTTGCTGAGGTTCTGAGCAAGGCTCAGGAGCTGGGTTACGCCGAGCGAGACCCGTCAAGCGATATCGACGGCATTGATGTTCGCTCTAAGACTATGATTTCTGCATCTATTGCCTTCGACGTAATCTGCACAGACCAGATTCCTATGTCTGGTATCAGAAACTTAACTAAGCGCGATCTTGCCATGTTTGGCAGTCACGATATGACAATCAAGCTCTTTGGTCGTGGTGTTTCTGACGGTTCATCGTATGCGGTAGCTGTTGAGCCAGTTGCGGTTTCGCTCTCAACCATAGAGGCTAACGTTCCAACTAACTTTAACGTTGCAACTGCCGTGGGAAATACCATTGGCGAGCTCAAGTTTTACGGTCAGGGTGCCGGTGGCGACCCAACGGCAAACGCCGTCGTGCAGGATATTATTGACTGTGCCGCGGCTCCTGCTGGGGGTCAGCAGACCTTCTCGACAGGTCTTTCGCATGACCCTGATCTGCTTGTTTCCGACTATGTGTTTAGGACGCAGGCCGATATTCCAGGTGGTACGTTCTGGGAGCCGGGTGCTCAGTTGGTTAAAAAACTAAGTGCCGAGAAGGCCCGCGAGCTTCTTACCAGCGCACTTTCGCAAGACCCTACAACCTTTATGGCTGCACTTGAAAAGAGGAATTAGAAATGATCAAAATTGCAAAATTTGGCGGCTCAAGTGTTGCTTCTGCAGAGCAGTTCAAAAAAGTTAAAGCTATTGTTGAAGCTGACCCTGATAGACGCTTTATTGTCTCGTCTGCAGCAGGAAAGCGCCATTCAACTGACAACAAGATTACCGACCTTCTGCTGCTGGTAAATGCCCACATTGAGTATCACGTTGACTGCACCTCTCTACTTGCAGACATCGAGGCTCGTTTTGTGGAGATTGCTGATGAGCTGGGAGTTGCATGGCCTGTCGCCGAGGAGTTTGAGAAGTTTGCTACAAACATCAAGTCCTTCTCGCCAGAGTATGTAGTAAGTAGGGGCGAGTGGTTTACCTGCCAGATTCTTGCCGAGTACCTTGGCCTGCCCTTTGTTGATGCTGCTGACGTTATGCTGTTCCATCATGACGGCACCATTGATATGGAGCGCACTGCCTCTAGGCTTAAAGAAGTTGTTGCTCGCAGCGGCTCGTTTGTGCTGCCTGGCTTCTACGGTGCTACCGTTGACGGTGCAATTAAGTTATTCCAGCGCGGTGGCGGCGATATCACCGGCGCCATTGTCGCTCGCTGCCTAGACGCTGACTTGTATGAGAACTGGACTGACGTTTCTGGCTTCCTTTCTGCGGATCCTCGCATTGTTCAGAATCCACGCGCCATTGGCCGCATTACTTTTGACGAGATGCGCGAGCTTTCTTACATGGGCGCTTCCGTTCTTCAGGAAGAGGCAATTTTCCCTGTTCGCGAGGCAAACATTCCAATTCAGATTAAGAACACCAACCGTCCAGAAGACACGGGCACGGTTATCCGCGAGACCGCAGAGGGTGATGTTAGCGAGCACCTTATCACCGGTATTGCAGGCAAGAAGGACTTCTTGGCTATTCACGTTAAGAAGGCTCACATGTCCAACGAGGTTGGCGTCATCAGCCGCGCACTCAATATTGTTGAGCGTTACGGCGTCTCTGTTGAACACATCCCAACAGGCGTTGATTCGTTTGGTATTGTGGTAAATGCCTCCGACGTAAAGGATACGGTTTATTCCATCATCAGCGATATTCGTCGCGAGATTGAGCCTGATGATATTACGATGGTAGACCGTCTAGCTCTTGTTTCTGTTGTTGGTCGTAATATGTCTAGGCGTTCCGGCACCTCTGGTAAGATCTTTGGCGCGCTGGGTAATGCGGGCGTCAACATTCGCATGATTACGCAGAGCTCGGAAGAGATTAGTATTATTGTGGGCGTCGATAATGCCGACTTTGATCGCACAATTGGCGTCATTTATAACGGATTTGTTCGTGACGAAATGGTTTCGAGGTAACTATGGCTTTTGATCCAAACGGTAAGGTTGTTGCAATTCTTGGTGCTACCGGCGTTGTTGGTGCCCAGATGATGCAGTGCCTTGAAGAGCGTAATTTTCCTATCAAGGAGCTGGTGCTTCTGGCATCCGCTCGAAGCGCTGGTAAAACTATCGAATTTGCTGGCCAGCAGATTGTAATTCGTGAAGCAACACCAGAGGCTTTTGAGGGTGTAGATATTGTCCTTGGCGCAGCTGGCGACGAGCAGGCAAAAGAGCTGCTCCCTGAAGCAGTTAAGCGTGGATGCGTCTGCGTTGACAACTCCCATGCATTTAGAATGGACCCAAACGTTCCGCTGGTAATCCCAGAGATTAACGCTGAGGATATCAAGAACCATAACGGCATCATCTCTAATCCAAACTGTGCAACCATTATTGGCCTGGTGCCTCTGTATCCTCTGCATAAGGCAGCAGGTGCAAAGCGTATTATTGCATCAACCTATCAGGCTGCATCAGGCGCTGGTCTTCCTGGTCTTACGAGCTTGAAGAATCAGATGGCGGACGTTGTTGCAGGTAGGGAAGTAACCGAGACCGCTCCTTTTGCATACCAGCTGGCAGTTAACCTGATTCCACAGATTGGCGGCTTTGACGAGGTTGGCTACACTTCCGAGGAAATGAAGATGCAAAACGAGGGTCGCAAGATCATGCACCTTCCTGAGCTGCGCGTTAACTGTACCTGTGTCCGAGTTCCAACGATGCGCTCACACTCTGAGTCCATCACTGTTGAGCTTGAGCGTCCTTTGAGTCCAGATGAGGCTCGCGCTATTCTTGAGGATGCTCCAGGAATCAAGGTTGTAGACAACCCAGCAGAGCTTCAGTACCCAATGCCTCTTGATACTTCTGACCAGGACCTTATCTATGTTGGTCGTATTCGCGAGGATCTTTCCGCTGATAAAGATACTCATGCGCTGACATTCTTCTGTTGCGGAGACCAGATTAGGAAGGGTGCCGCAACAAACGCTGTCCAGATTGCAGAGTACCTGCTGTAATATTTGGCGCGCAGCCACGCTCGCATCATTTTCGTTGACCAAGTACCCGTTCGATTCTATTTCGTGGAATCGAACGGGTATTTTTGTGCGTCTGAGTCAAATTTTTCAGCGATAGAGTGCCATTCGGCGGCAAAGTGGTAAAAAATGCGTTTAGTTGGAGTATCCAAAAATGCTTAGTTTCTATGCAAGCCATCTACCAGCAATTTTACGTGGACAAAATTGTGGAAATTAGTACAAAATTTCTGAGCTGGGTAAACGTAAGTGACAAAATTTCGAAGTCCAAAAATAAACTCCAACTAAACGGATTTTTTACCCAAAACAGCACCTCTAATTTGATACATCAATTTCTTGATTAGTTTTCCTGCATATTGGCAAGTGTTTATGCAAAAATCACCTATCTAAATAGTTAAAACTTTTATTCGAACAGGTATTCGTTTTTTAATTTAGCTTGCAGAGGGGGTGCAAAAAGGGTGCACTTGTAAAAAAATTAAACAAAAAAGGTAGACAGCAAGCCATCTACCTGGAGTTTCTGGTGCCTCCTGCGCGATTCGAACGCGCGACCTGCGGTTTAGAAGACCGACGCTCTATCCAGCTGAGCTAAGGAGACATATAGCGTCGTTCATTATAGCAATA
>CAUVJF010000048.1:0-7058 GCA_963552125.1 uncultured Atopobium sp. | reverse complement strand
AAAAAGGCGGCACGCCGATAGACGTACCGCCGCTTAGTTCAATGATAAGCCAGCGCAGCCGCGTGGCACACAAGAACTTACAGGTTAGCGTTGAGCTCAGAAACGAGGTCAGCCTTAGGAAGGTTGCCAACCATGGTGTGAACAGGCTCACCGTTCTTGAAGAGAATAAGGGTTGGGATAGAAACGATGCGGAAACGAGTTGCAAGATCTGCCTCGTCATCAACGTTTACCTTGTAAACGTCAAGCTTGTCTGCCATCTCATTGCCAACCTCCTCGACAACTGGACCAAGAGCACGGCAAGGACCGCACCAAGATGCCCAGAAATCAACAAGAACAGGCTTGTCTGCGTTAGCAAGAACAGAATCGAACTCTGCAGTAGTAAGCTGCTGTGCCATAACGAACCTCCAGTTACATATGGCTATAAAGCCATTAACTTTTTATTGCTAGCAAACTTATCCCCAAATTAGTGAAGTGTATACACATAACTTTGTAGACTTGCTCAAATTGTGAATTACGTGCATAGTTGGCATATAAGAAAGAGGTGCGCATGCCAAGCGAAAGATCTATGCGAAAAGAAGCTTACATGGCAAAAACAACGCATGAGTTTGGAGATTTTGCTGCTCAGGGGGTGTGTATGGCAGGCAATGCTTTTGCATCGGTTTTATTGGTAAAAGGCCAGGAAGACTTTGAAGAGGCTGAACTTTCTGCACTTAAAGCTTCTTTAGAGCATTTAGGCTATGCGCCTGAGGCATGGGCCACCTTGCTTACCACCACAAAAACAGGAGATCCTATAAATCCCCAGCTTGTCAGACAGGCGATAAGCGCCTTTAGCCCAGACACAGTGCTCATGGTAAATGACGCAGCAGTTACATCAGTGCGTGAAGCATACGCAGAAGAGCTTGAACAGCTTAAAACTGATGCCGAGAAGACCTTCTCGCCCCGTGTTCTTGTTCGTGTGTGTGGAATGCGCATGGTAAATCTTGATAACTTTGCCGGAGCACTCGAGGACCCTCGTCAGAAGCAGTTACGCTGGGCGGCTATTAAACAAGTCCCACCTTTGGGAGAACCTTATTAGTAACGATTTGTCGTATTTTTTACGAAAAACGACATTGTGGCGTTTCATGAGCGTTGAGCAGATTATCCTTAAGATAGTCAAAAGAAGGAGACTGGTATGGCATCACCTACAGCACCACATATTTTGCCTACTGACGCAACACAGACTAAGGCTTGGCGCGCCCTTGCAGAGCATTACGCCAGCTTAAAAGATACAAAAGCTACGCTGAAGAACTGGTTTGCAGAAGACCCTCAGCGTGTCCAGAATCTTACGTTTGAGCTAGATCAGTTCCATATTGATCTTTCCAAAAACCTTGCCACGCAAGAGACACTTAATCTTCTGTGTGACCTTGCTAAAGAGGTTAAGCTTGAAGAGCGTAGAGACGCTATGTATGCCGGCATGCACATCAATACTACTGAAGACCGAGCAGTTCTTCATACAGCACTTCGTCGTCCCGCATCTGAGGCTGGCACGCTTATTGTTGACGGACAAGATGTTGTCGCCGATGTTCACCAGACTTTGAACAAGATGTATGCCTTCTGTGACCGAGTTCGCTCGGGAGAGTGGAAGGGTGTTTCTGGCAAGCCTATCAAGACTGTTGTAAGTATTGGTATTGGTGGTTCTGACCTTGGTCCTGTTATGGTTTACGAGGCCCTAAAGCCTTTTGCAGACGCCGGTATTACTGCTCGCTTTGTCTCCAACATTGACCCTGTTGACCTTGGCGAGAAAACCGAGGATCTTGATCCAGAAACAACACTCTTCGTTATTGTTTCCAAGACCTTTACTACGCTTGAGACTCTTACCAATGCCCGTTGTGCTCGCACATGGCTTTTGGAAAAGCTTGCTGAGCAGGGCGTTATTGATGGCTCTGATTCTCAGAATGCAGAGGCTATTCGCAAGCATTTTGTTGCTGTCTCCACTGCACTTGATCTGGTAGAAGACTTTGGCATTGACCCAAAGAATGCCTTTGGTTTCTGGAACTGGGTTGGCGGCCGTTATTCGGTTGATTCTGCAGTTGGTCTTGTGCTGGCTATCGTTTTTGGTCCACAGCGCTTTGCAGAATTCCTCAGTGGCTTTAATGCGGTTGATGAATATTTCAAAAACACTCCATTGAGACAAAATGTTGTTGCTCTCATGGGTCTCTTAAACGTTTGGTACGTTAATTTCTTTGGCGCAGCATCTCATGCCGTACTTCCATATAGTCAGTACCTGCATAGATTCCCTGCATATCTCCAGCAGCTCACCATGGAATCCAACGGTAAGTCTACTCGTTGGGATGGTACGGCGGTTACTTCAAAGACAGGCGAAATCTTCTGGGGAGAGGCTGGAACTAATGGTCAACATGCGTTCTACCAGCTTATCCATCAGGGAACCCAGATTATTCCTGCTGACTTTATTGCGTTTGTAAATACTGCCTTTGCCACCAAAGATGCAGACCTAGACGTCCATGAACTCTTCCTCTCCAATTTCTTTGCGCAGACTAAAGCGCTTGCTTTTGGTAAGACTGCTGATGAGGTCCGTGCTGAGGGAACACCAGAGTGGATGGTTTCTGCACGCGTCTTTGAAGGAAATAGGCCAACTACTTCTATCTTTGGTAAAGAGCTTAATCCTCGTGCTATTGGTACGCTTATTGCACTCTACGAGCACATTACCTTTGTTGAAGGTGTTGTGTGGGGCATTGATTCCTTTGATCAGTGGGGCGTAGAGCTTGGTAAACAGCTTGCAAAGCAGATTTTCCCTGCAATTCATAACGACGAAGAACTAGCAAAACAAGACGCTTCCACTCAGTCTCTTGTTGATTTCTATCGCAGAAACAGAACATAACACGTTACATAACATAAAATTATTTTTTTATTTCATGTTAAGAAGGTCATCTTGTATGGCCTTCTTTCTTACTTTTAGAAATGTATTTCGAGGAGTGCTGAGCGGACATTTCTTTATCTAATATATGCAATATTGCTACTTTTATGTTCATATATGCAAAAAATTTCTGCATATTTTTTTATGCTGTTAGAACGCCTGTTCATCTAAAAGAAACTGAATCAATTGAATTATTTAAATAAAATTTAAAAAAATAATACATCAAGAATATTAAAAATTTGCGAATGCCAATAGCGCATGTATACCTTTGTGTTATAACGGCTAGGCAAGTGACACTTGGCTTGGAATGTAAGTTTTGATGCATAGCAATTTACATAACAGGCTGGAAATTTTGTATTGGCGTAGTACGGCTGTTAATACAGGCGAAGTACAGCCACAGTGGTGATGTCTGGAATGGAGCAGTAATGAAGTACCTTTTGCTCGTAAGTCATGGAACGTTTGCACCAGGTCTGCATAGCGTAATGGACATGCTGATGGGACCCAGAGAAAACATCTTGAGCTACAGCATGGAAGATGGCGTGGGAGCAGCTGAATATAGAGAGAATTTGTCAAAAATTCTTGAGCCACTTACTGCTGACGACGAGGTTGTTGTTCTTGGTGACATTATCGGTGGTTCTCCACTTACTAATGCACTTGATCTTCTCGCCAAAAAAGGCCTGCTTTCCCATACCGTGGCTTTTAGTGGTGCCAATCTTCCCATGGTAATTGGTGCTTTGATGGCTATCGATGATGGCCTAAGTGGTGAGGCTCTTGTGTCATCAATCCTGAACGAAGGAAAAAATGGCGTTAATCAGATCGTCTTAGCTCTTGAAGACGATGACGAGGAAGACCTTTAGTAATTACTGCAAGTACGCGTAGCTGCTTGCGTAAGAAATATGTTAGGAGAAAACATGATTTCATTTGTTCGTGTTGATGACCGCATGATTCATGGTCAGACAGTCACTCGTTGGGCCCTTGAGGTTCCTTGTGACGGAATCATTGCAGTTAATGATGCGGCTGCATCAAATCCTGTCCTTAAGTCTGCTTACAAGTCAGCAGCACCTGACAAGAAAGTATTTGTTTGGACATTTGATCACTTCAAAGAGAGCGCTCAGAAGGTTCTAGACAGCGATTCTCGTTATTTTCTTATTACTAAAAACCCAGTTGACATGAAGAAAATTCTTGTTGACTTTGGTTTTAAGCCAGGAATTAACACGGTCATTATCGGTCCTGGTAATGACCGTCCTGGTGCGGTAAAGCTGGGCAACAACCAGTCCTTTACTCAAGAAGAGGGACAGGCATTTGAGGATATAACCAAAGCTGGTTATACCGTTCAATTTGCTCTTCTTAAAGAAAAGGCAATTGGTGAGTGGCCTAAATTCCGCGAGAAGTTTGACGTAAAGTAGTATTCGGAAGGCGATTTTTATGGCAATTAATGCGTTTCAAGCTGCCCTTTTGGGTTTGTTTGCATGCCTTGCGTCACTACCTGGCATGGCTGGTACTACCGTAGGTAACTATACCCTCGGTCGTCCACTTGTTGCAGGTCTTGTCGTTGGTGTCATTCTTGGCGACGTCCAGACTGGCATTATTGTTGGTGCAGCAATCCAGTTGGTCTACATTGCACTCGTAACACCTGGCGGAACTGTTTCCGCTGACGTTCGTGCAGTTTCCTACATTGGTATTCCTCTAGCAATTCTTGCAATCAAGGCTTATGGTCTTGATCCAAGCTCTGTTGAGGCTGCATCTCAGGCAGCTGCTATTGGCGCAGCTGTTGGTACTCTTGGTACCGTCTTGTTCTACGGCACCGCTACCATGAACCTTGTATGGCAGGGTATTGGCTGGCGTGCAATGGAGAGCAAAGAGTGGGGTCGTATTAAGAAGACCATTCCAATGGTTGACTTTGTATTCCCTTGGGTTTCTCACATTCTTTTCTCGTTCATTCCAACATTCTTCATTTGCATGGCTGGCGAGAGCATGGTTGGCATCATGAAGGAATACCTTCCTATGAACGGTATCCCAATGATGACCCTCTTCACCGTTGGTACCCTTCTTCCTACCGTTGGTGTTGCAATTTTGTGCAAGCAGGTTATTACTAAGCCTCTTGATTGGGTAACTTTTGCCTTTGGCTTTATCCTTGCTGGCGCACTTGGCCTGAACCTCATTGTCTCTGCAGTCGTAGCAGTCTTCTTTGCTGTTCTTAACTATCAGCTTCAGCAGGCAAAGAATGTTCGTTTGGCTGCTGCAACATCAGGCAATGTAAGCGCAGACGATGAAGAAGAGGAGGATATTTAATCATGGCTGAAAAGAAAACCATTTCTCAGAAAGCACGCAATAAGTCTTTCTTGAGCTGGATTTACGGCAATCTTACCTGCTTCTCTCAGGAGCACATGCAGACATTTGGTTACCTTGCATCCATGCTTCCAATCGTTGACGAGCTTTACGATACTGATGACCAAAAGGTTGAGGCACTTTCTACCTATACAACCTTCTTTAATACCGAGCCACAGATTGGTTCTATGGTTGTTGGCTTGACCGCTTCTCTTGAAGAGGCTCGCGCAAACGGCGAGGCAATCGACGACGAGACCATCAATGGTCTTCGCGCTGGTCTTATGGGCCCTCTTGCTGGTCTTGGTGACTCCATTATCGTTGGTACTTTTATTCCAATTCTTCTTGGAATTGCACTTGGCCTTTCTAAGGGCGGCTCCGTTCTTGGCCCACTGTTCTATGTTGTGGTCTGGAACCTCATTATGTACTTCGGCATGAAGTTTGCTTACGACCAGGGCTATAGCCTGGGCTCTTCTGCTGTTGAGGCACTTGTTGGTCCTGAGTCCGAGGCTCTCCGTAGCTCCATTGTTATGATTGGTACTATGGTCATTGGCTCTGTTGCTGCTACATGGATTAACGTCACAACTTCTCTGAATATTGCTGGTGTTGACATTCAGACAACACTTAATGGCATCTTCCCTAAGGTATTGAACCTTCTGTTTGTATACCTTTGCTGGTGGTTGATGACTAAGAAGAAGCTCAGCCCAACGGTTGTTATGCTTATTCTTGTTGTTGTAGCACTTGTTGGCGTTGTTATTGGCGTCTTCAACCCAGGTCTGTCTTACTAATTTTTTGCGCAAAATCCTGTCTGGCGCAGAAAAGACAAACGTAATAAAGTGGCATCGTCATACGGCGATGCCACTTTTGATTGAGAGTTTTTATGAGCAAGAAAAACTATGTAGGAGCAGCTTCTCATTCACACGAGGATAACCCTTTGGTTGTCGAGGCTCGTATGCAGACAAAAGCTCTTGGAACACTAAGCGTTTATAGAAGAGCCGCTTATTCTGGTATCGCAATTGGAGCATGGCTTATATATCTCAGCGTGTACGGAAGTCTCTCTACAAGTTCTATGGCAACGGCTGTGCTCGTGGGCGGCATAGTTCTTCTCGTCATATCTGTTCCTATAGCTGGAATTTTGCATGTAGGTATCTCAAGAGGAAAAAAGAACGTCGAGAAGATCATCAAAGCAATTGAAAAAAATTCGTCAAAAAATGCATAGAAGCGATACGATCTGTGCAAAGATTTCTCTAATAGGGTAGAGTATCTACAGCGCATTGAGCGGGTGCGGATGACGTGACACCTCGAACCTGGTCAGGGTCGGGAGACAGCAGCCATAAGGGGTCACTCGCGGGCATCCGTTCCCACTCAATGCGCTTTTCTTTGGCGTATCGTGTGTTTGCCGCGACATTTGTCACGACGATTGGACTTCGATGGGTTTTGTAAACTACATCATTGAGCTGCTTAGAGATCCTCGTGCATTTATTGCTTCAATGATTGCCACTGGCCCTCTTGCTGCGTACGGTTTTGTTTTTCTGATTGTTTTTATTGAGACCGGCGTAGTCTTTTTCCCATTTTTACCAGGTGATTCTCTGCTTTTTGCAGCAGGATTTTTTGCTCATAACGGTGGCTTTAATATTGTTTTGCTGCTTGTTATTACGTGGGCTGCCGCAATTCTTGGCGATCAGATGAACTTTATGATTGGCCATTTCTTTGGTCAAAAAATCATTGCTTCTGGAAAAGTCAAAGCACTTACTCCAGAGCATCTTGAGAAGACCCAGAAGTTTCTGGACAAGCATGGTCATCTGGCAATTTTCTTAGG
>CAUVJF010000047.1:0-7216 GCA_963552125.1 uncultured Atopobium sp. | reverse complement strand
CATGGCGTTGAGATACAGGGCTGCCGACTCCATCTCAACGGCAAGAACATCCATGCTTGCCCATTTTGGAAGCGAGTTGTTTACGGTATAGAACACGTCGCTTGCCAGGATATTACCAACGCGAACGGGATAACCCAGCTTTTCTGCACCAGCAATAGCCTTGCTCAACAGGCCAAAGTCTGCGGTAGGTGCAATGGTTCCAGGCATTCCGTACTGTGATGGATAATTAGAATCAGTGCTGGAAGACATGCCAATAACAATATCTCTAAGCTTTACCTCAGGAGCAAGGCCGCCAGCGCTACCAATGCGGAGAATGTTGTCAACTCCGTAGAAATTAAAGAGCTCGTAAGAATAAATACCAATGGAAGGCATACCCATACCAGAACCCATAACGGAGACTGGCTGTCCCTTGTAGGTGCCGGTGTAGCCAAACATATTGCGAACGGCGTTGAACTGCTCAACGTTCTCCAGATACGTGTCTGCAAGAAGCTTAGCGCGCAGAGGATCGCCTGGCATGAGGACAGTCTTAGCAATCTGGCCCTCAACAGCAGCGTTATGGGGAGTTGGGGTAGTAGCCATTAGTTCTCCTTAAGAATCTCTGACAGGTGAGAAGTTCCAACACCAAGTTGCTCAACGCCAAAATAATCAAGGATTGTCTCGGCCATATCGGCAAATGTGGCGGTTGTACCAAGGTTGGTATTTGGCTTGACCTTTGGACCCGTGATAAGCAGCGGCACGTACTCACGAGAGTGATCAGTAGATGGTGTTACCGGGTCACAGCCATGATCTGCGGTGATAATGAACAGGTCATCCTCACGAAGGCCCTCAATAATCTGAGGAATGCGCTCGTCAAAGTAAGAAAGAGCGTTGGAGTATCCCACAGGATCATTGCGGTGACCGTAAATCATGTCAGTATCAACAAGGTTGGTGAAGCACAGACCGTTGAAGTCTTTGCTGGTAGCCTCAATAGTCTTCTGAATTCCGTCTGCGTTGCAGGTAGTAAACTCAAACTCAGTCATGCCACGGTGAGCAAAGATGTCATAAATCTTGCCAATGGAAAGAACGTCAAAGCCGTTCTCTTTAAGACGATCAAGCATAGTTGGGCCTGTTGGCTCAAGCGAGAAGTCATGACGGCGAGAAGTGCGCTGGTATGGCCACTCTCCCTCAAAAGGACGAGCAATAACGCGAGCAACACCGTGCTCACCCTGAAGAATCTCGCGTGCAATGCGGCAATATTCATAGAGTTTCTCGGGACTTACCACGTCCTCATGAGCAGCAATCTGGAAAACAGAATCTGCTGAGGTGTAGACAATCAGAGCACCAGTCTCTACGTGCTCTTTACCAAAGTCTCTAATAACATCGGTTCCGGAGTAAGGCTTGTTGCAGAGAACCTTACGGCCCGTCTTCTGCTCAAACTCCTCAATGACCTCCTGTGGAAAACCATCAGGATAGGTTGGGAACTTCTTTGGAGAAATGACGCCTGCCATCTCCCAGTGACCAACCGTAGTGTCTTTACCAGCGGATTTCTCCTGCATGCGAGCATATGCGCCCACAGGAGACTCAATTGACTTCAGATCAACGTCATACACGGTATCAAGCGCGCCATCAATATTAAGAAGGCCCAGCTTTGTCATATTTGGGATGTTAAGAACGCCACTTGTTGCGCATGCACAAAGGGTATTGCTACCCTCGTCTCCGTATGCCGCTGCATCAGGCTCTTCGCCGATGCCAAAACTATCAAGAACAACTACAAAAACACGTTTAGGCATACTACCTCCTAAAACGTCCGAAACAAGCATTTACGCACGATACGTACGCGAACTAACTTATGTGGACGAGTCATTACTATTCATTAAATATATTATTACAGTTGCATAACGCCGACGCCCAATTTAGAGAGATTTTCACGATACAACCGTTTGCAGATACTAAAATTCTGTAAACGGTACGCAGCAAATGCTTAGAAAAATCAAGCAGGTAAAATCAATGTGGCGAGAAAATCGTTGAGCTCACCAGGGAAAAATTTAATGAATTCATTCTTTACAGACTCTAGCTGCTGTCTTATCGTTGTCCAAAGCAAGATTTAAGCACTAGCTTAAATAAGATAAGCACCTGTTTAGAAGTTTTATATAAGCACCTGTTTAGTCGGATTCTATTTTTGCTGCTAGGAGGACTGATGCTCACCAATCGAGAACAGATGATTTTCAACTGGATTAAAGAGCAGCCTTCCATTACTCAGAAGGAAATTGCAGAGCGCGCAGGTATCTCGCGTTCTTCTGTTTCGGTTCACATCTCCAACCTTACTGCAAAGGGCGCAATTCTGGGCCGCCGCTACATTCTGAGCGAACGCCCCTACTTTATTGTGATCGGTGCCGCCAACATGGATATTGCTGGCCGCCCAGACGCTTCCCTTGTGGCTGGAGATTCAAACCCTGGCAAGGTCACCATGTCCTTTGGTGGCGTTGGCAGAAATGTTGCCCACAACCTGGCTCTTCTCGAGAGTGACGTTCGTCTGCTCACCGCTTTTGGCGAGGACTATCGTGCGCGCGAGCTCAAAGAGGGTTGCCTGGACTGCGGCATTGACATCGACGCTTCAATTACCGTGCCGGGCGCTTCCACTTCCACCTACCTCTTCATCATGGATGAGCACGGTGAGATGCAGGAAGCCATCAATGACATGCAGATTTACGAGTATGTCACCCCTGAGCGTATTGAGGAGCGCCTGGACGTTATCCAGCACGCTGCGGCCTGTGTAATTGACACCAATTTACCTCAGCAAACAATTGAGTTTATTGCCAAAAATGTGACTTGCCCTATCTTCTGCGATCCCGTTTCTTCCATCAAGGCGCAGAAGCTCAAGAAGGTCCTGGGCAAAATTCACACGCTCAAGCCAAATCGCCTTGAGGCCGAGATGCTCTCGGGCATCAAGATCACTGACGATACCTCCCTTGAAGCCGCGGCTCACGAGCTACTTGCAACAGGCCTCAAGCGCGTGTTTATCTCCCTTAGCGAGAAGGGCCTTCTCTGTGCTGATCACGAGAAGACCGTCCGCTTGCCACTGCTTCCTGCAAAGCTGGTCAACATGACCGGTGCGGGCGATGCCATGATGGCAGGAATTACCTGGGCGTATACTCAGGGCATGACGCTTGAGCAGACCGGCCTGATAGGCATGGCTGCTTCCAGCATGGCCATTGAGGGTGAGGACACCATCAACGGTGAACTCAACGTTGAAGAGGTCATCAAGCGCGCAGGTCTTTAGCGCGTCTGCACGGCACAGTACGTCTGCACGGCACTACTTTCGGTTCCATTAGTCGTTTACGATTGGAGTATATATGTCTAACCTGAAGGATTTTCTCGTTGTATCTGACGAGGTCAAAGAGGCACTTGAGCAGAACAAGCCTGTTGTGGCTCTGGAGTCCACCATCATTTCTCACGGTATGCCTTACCCACAGAACGTTGAGACCGCTCTGAAGGTTGAGCAGATTATCCGCGACAACGGTGCAATTCCTGCAACTATCGCAATTATTAACGGCCAGATGCGTGCCGGTCTTTCCGCTGACGAGATTGACTACCTGGGCAAGAAGGGCCGCGAGGTTGCTAAGGTAAGCCGCCGCGACCTCCCTGTTATCATCGCTGAGAAGAAGGACGGCGCAACTACCGTCACTACTACTATGATGATCGCTCACATGGCAGGCATCGACGTCTTTGCAACAGGCGGTATTGGTGGTGTTCACCGTGGCGCTGAGACCACCATGGACATCTCCGCTGACCTCGAGGAGCTTGCACAGACTCCTGTTATGGTCATTTGCGCTGGCGCAAAGTCCATTCTTGACCTTGGCCTTACCCTTGAGTACCTGGAGACCAAGGGTGTTCCAGTACTTGGTTACCAAACCGAGGAGCTTCCTGCGTTCTACACCCGCAAGAGCGGCTTTAGCGTTGACTACCGCGTTGACTCCCCTGCTGAGCTAGCAGAGATCTTTACTACCCAGCAGCAGATTGGCATGAACAGTGGCCTTCTGGTCACCAACCCAATTCCTGAGCAGTATGCAATGGATAAGGACACTATTGACGCAGCTATCGAGAAGGCCCTTGCAGAGGCAGAGGCAAACGGTATCCACGGCAAGGAGTCCACACCATTCCTGCTTGCAAAGGTTGCTGAGATTACCGGCAACAACTCCCTTGAGTCAAACATTCAGCTGGTCTTCAACAACGTTGCTCTTGGCGCAAAGGTTGCTGCAGAGGTTTGCAACCGCAAGTAAGTGCACGTACGCGCTGCGTAAGCACCACGTAAGTACACGTGCAAACGCCGCGTAAGCATCGCATTTCTTTTTGGCCCCTACGTCGTTTTGAACAGCCTCCCATTTCTTATGTCCAAGAAATGGGAGGTAGTTCATATGCAGGTGATTATGATTCTGCAGCGCGTTAGCGTCGGCTTTTAGGCCTGGCGTACAAAATAGCGCAGCTTTGGTAGGTTCTGCCGAAGAATCGACATGTTCCTAATCAAGATAGCCAGGCAGCTAGGCGGTCGCACTACCTGATATGCATCTCTATGCATAAACTTCATCTAATATGCTAGAAAATGAATAGCGTCATATAAAAGATTTAACTATAGGTAAATTCCGCACCTAAGGAACACACTTAAGTCAGATATTCTGCTCAATTGCGGGCATATTACACTTCTAAGTCAGATATTCTGCATGATTAAGGTATTTTCAGCGTCATGTATACGTCTTTTTAACAGATTATCCGACTTAGGTGTGTTTTGAACTGCCTCCCATTTCTCGTGTCCAAGAAATGGGAGGCAGTTCATTTGACGTGGGGGCTTTTTCTGTCTTGCGGCAGCTTGACCGCGAGCTGACCGCGGGTTGACCGTGGCTGACCGCTGGTTGGCCGTAGGTTGGCCGCAACCTAATCGCAGCCTGATACCGTTCAAGAAAATTGTCTCAAAAAGTGGACAAAAGTCCTTATTTTTATTTTAGGGAGCAGGTACAATTACTCAAACTTAAGCCAAAACTGTCCTGTAATGAGGACTTACGAAGCAAGAACAGCGAGGTCTCGTGTGAACGTTCTAACCTACCTTGACAGTCTTGACTCCGACGTTCGCAAGAAGATCATCAAATGGGCTTCTCGCGTTCCCGCTAATCGTCTTTCTCATTGTAGGCAGATTCGTCTTAATTCCGGACAGACCCTTGTCCACATGCTGGACCGCGTTGATAACGTGTACATTCTGTGCCGCGGTACCGTGCGCACTACGTCGCATAATTCCGCAGGTAGCACGTATGTTATTGACGAGTATCGTGCGCCTGTTGCTTTTGGTGAGATGGAAGTTATTAGCGAGAGCCCGTTTTACCTGGGATCGCTCACCGCAACTTCCGGCTGCGAGTTTATTTCGGTTCCACGCGAGGACTACCTGCAGTGGATTCGTTCGGACCCTGAGGCACTTCTCACCCGCTCACGCTGGATTATCAAGAATCTGACGCGTCAGTCTGGTTACGAGCGCAGCCTGCTGACCTGGAGCGGAACCAAGCGCCTGATGTACATGCTTAGCGAGCTGACGCGCGATCAGATTCACCGCGGCGTTGTTGAGTGGCCGTTTACGGTGCGTCTGACCAGGCAAGAGTTGGCAGATAAGATTGGTACCAGCACAAAAACTGTTGCCCGCGGCATCGACGAGCTTAAGGAGAGGGGCATGGTTTCTGTTCAGCACGGCAAGATTGTTATTACCGAGAGGCAGTTCCAGCGCCTCGACGACGCAATGAAACACGAGGGAGAATCCCACCTTCTGGACTAACCTCTGTACCTGGCACAACGCTTGGGCAAGACCGTTCTTCTCGCCCCAGGCAGCGCGCCGCGCAATGCGGTGCACCATAACTTGGAACGACCGACGTACCCGTCGCAATCATACAACCGTTACCGCACGACCAACGTAAGGAGCACTAATGAGCGAGTTCATGGACATCATTACTTCCGACAACCTCTCGTACAAGCAGAAGGTTCTGCACCTGGCTCAGGCTGCCGAGAACTCCGAGCATCCTATCAAGACGACCGCTGAGTTTGATCGTCTTTTTGCAGCTCACGCGCTTGACGACATGTGTGAGGGCAATGCTCCTTACCGCCCTCGTTACATCTGCCCTGACTACCAGGTATTTGCTCAGAACGGTTCCGAGTTTTTGCGCTTTGACAAGCCAGAGACCCTTGATGACCTGCTCTGGGGCCTTGCCGCTCTCTATGACAACGTTCCTTCCGTAACCAGCCGCCCTGTATACGTTGGCCAGCTGGACAAGATTATTGACCCATTCCTGGAGGGCATGACTGACGCTGAGATTAAGCCTCGTCTGCGCCGCTTCCTGAACCACATCGACCGCACCGTTGCTAGCGGTTACTGCCACGCAAACATTGGTCCAGAGGACACTCGCGCAGGTAGACTGCTGCTTGAAGTTGACCGCGAGCTCATGAACGCCGTTCCAAATTTCACCCTCAAGTACGATCCAGAGGTCACGTCCGACGAGTTCATGCGCCTGGCAGTCAAGACCACCATGGTCTGCTCCAACCCTGCTTTTGCTAACCACCGCATCCACAAAGAGACCTACCCTGGCGAGTACACCGTCGTAAGCTGCTACAACGTCCTTCCTATGGGCGGTGGCGCTTACACTTTGAGCCGCGTGCTGCTCCCTGGCCTCGCAAAGCTTGCAACCAACGTTGACGACTTCATGAACAACCTGCTGCCAACCGCAACTGGCGAGGTTCTGAACTTCATGAACGAGCGCGTCCGCTTTATTGTTGAGGATTCCAACTTCTTTGAGACCAGCTTCCTGGCTCAGGAAGGCCTCATTTCTCGCGAGCGCTTCTGCGGTATGTTTGGAGTTGCCGGCATGAGCGAGTGCGTCGCTGAGCTGCTACACCTTGATAGCAACCGTACCTACGGCAAGGACGACGAGGCCAACGAGCTGGCTGATCAGATCATGGTCAAGATTGCCGACCAGGTCAACAGCTTTGACGCCGTCTACTCCGAGGTCTTTGGCGGCCGCTTCACCCTGCACGCACAGGCTGGCTTCTCCGACCAGCAGGGCGTTACCCCAGGTGTCCGCATCAAGGTTGGCGACGAGCCTGCAAATCTCTACGACCACATTCGCCACAGCGCTCGCATGCACCGCTTCTTCAACAGTGGCGTCTCCGACATCTTCCCAGCTGAGCCAACTGCTGAGCGCAATCCAGA
>CAUVJF010000046.1:0-8763 GCA_963552125.1 uncultured Atopobium sp. | reverse complement strand
GCAGATCCTCATTACGAGTACCAGAAGAAACAGGATCAATAGCTGGGAAGATACGGCGATCTGCCAGGTCTCGATCAAGCTTGAGCTCCATGTTACCAGTGCCCTTGAACTCCTCGAAGATAACCTCATCCATCTTGGAGCCTGTATCTACCAGGGCAGACGCAATGATAGTGAGCGAGCCGCCGTTCTCGATATTTCGAGCTGCACCCAAGAACTTCTTTGGTGGATACAGAGCTGCGGAGTCAACACCACCAGAAAGAATACGACCAGAAGCAGGAATAGCCAGGTTGTATGCACGAGCAAGACGTGTAATGGAGTCCAAAATAACCACAACGTCCTGACCCATCTCAACCAGACGCTTTGCTCGCTCAATGACAAGCTCCGAGACAACGGTGTGATTCTCTGCTGGCATATCAAAAGTTGAAGCAACAACAGTGCCCTTGATGGAGCGCTCCATGTCCGTAACTTCCTCAGGGCGCTCGTCTACCAGGAGGCAGAAGAGGTGGACCTCAGGATTGTTGGTGGTAATAGACTGGCAAATGCGCTTCAAAATGGTGGTCTTACCTGCCTTTGGAGGCGAGACAATCAAACCACGCTGACCCTTACCAATAGGAGCCACCAGATCAATTGCACGACCCGTAATGGAGTCTTTACCGTGCTCCATAGTAAGAGGCTGGTCTGGGAAAATTGGAGTCAGGTCTTTGAAGCGAGGACGGTCCTTAAGACCCTCAACTTCCCCACCGTTAACCTGGGTAACCTTAAGAAGTGGTGGATATTTGCTATTTACGCGAGCAGGTCCCACCATGCCCAAGACGCTATCACCCGGGCGCAGACCAAGATTTCTAATAATCTGCTGGTGGACAAAGGCGTCGTCATCGCCTTCCATGTAATTACCTGTACGAATCCAGCCGTAGCCTTCGTTGCTAATCTGAAGAATACCCTCAACAGTCTTAAAGCCCTCAGCAGCTGCAGATGCGGCGTATACAAGCTCAATCAAATCAGACTTATGAACGCCTGCGTACTCAATGCCCAGCTCAGTTGCTTTAGCACGAAGCTCAGAAAGCTTCATCTCTTGCAGAGCCTCTTTTGAAAGCGATGGCTCGCTTGCCTGGCCCTGCTTGCGATTCTTGTTGCGCTGGTTGTTCTGTCTACGATCGCGAGAAGGACGCTCCTGGTTGTTGGCGTGTGCGTTTTCCTGTGTCTTCTCGCCCTCCTGAGCCGCTTCTTTTGGCTCAGCATTACGATGTCGACGACGTGTTGCACCCGTACGAGAACGTCCTGGACGCTCTGCTGGAGCTGCATCGGAATCTGCTACTGCACCAGAAGCCTGCTCCTGAGCTGCATCATCCTGCTGCTCAACACTACCCTGCTCTTCAGCAAAGTTCTTCTGAGCCCCATTGGTATTCTGGTCAGCTGTTCTCTCTGCCTCTGCTTTAGTGAAGGCAGGAGCCGGGGTTACCTCCGCAGAAGGCTGAGTTGCGTCCTGAACAATCTTGGTAAGGCGATCAGTGTCTACAACGTCAGAAGAAACCTTGCCACCTGCCTGAACCTGAGCGAGAACCTCTGCCTGTGCAACTTCAAGGGCACGCTCATGAAGAGCACGCTCTTCCATCTCTTCTTTGCTAGGACGGCCACGACGGCGCTTTGGTGGCTCTGTAATGCCTGCTGCGTTCATAGCCTCTGCCACAACAGCCTCTACCGCACGACGTGCCTCAGTCTCTTTTTTAGTTGGACGACCACGACGACGCTTTGCAGCAGATGAATTAGAGGCCTTTTCTTCAGTTGCCTCAGAATTGGTATTTTCTGAAGTTGAATTTTCTGAATTACTATTTTCACTCTTACGAGGTCTACCACGTCTACGTGGTGCTGGAGTATTTTCTACATCATTTAAAGAATCATTTTGGACCGAAGATGTTTCGTCCGACATGTACAAACCTCTCTGTTTGCTCATCAAAATAATCTGTAAAAATACGTGAGAAATATGATGAAGGGATAACAAACAAAATCAAATAGGTGCAAATCCAAAAAGGAATATACCACGAAAATGCCCGCCTTATGATGAAAAAATAAATAAAATTCACCATAAAACGGGCAAATGGGGATTTATAACCACTAACCCTTAAACCTCGAGAAACCCATCTTCTAGATTTCTTTAATCTGCATAAATCATTTAAACAGCTGTACGACTCTTTCTTTTAACAATAATGTCTTCAATTTGCTGAACGATTTCTTTGATATAGGTCTTACCTTGAGGCGTGAGCTCAACCATGGTTACTCTTCTAGAAAGAGCATCATCATGTTTGCGCTGTACCAAGCCACTTTCTGCCAAAGCAGTAAGAGACATAGAAACCGTTGGCTGCAAAAGACCAAGCGCATCAACAATCTCTGTAATTGAAAGAGCGTCTTTAGGAGAATCTAGAATTGCAAGAAGCACCATGTCTGCAGCCCTGCAATACAGAGCCCCCATAGCGTCAACGTACATGACAATACGCTCAAATGAAGTACGAGAAAGTGCCTGACCAGGTGCAATACGAGCACACGTGAGCTTAGACAGCTCCTCTACTGCTTCTACACCCTTTTCTGTAATGATGCACACTACGTTGCGTCGATCAATGGCGCCTTCATCTCTTTTGATGAAACCAAGCCTTGCCAGGTGCGAGGTACGATGAGTAATCGTAGGACGAAGAGCACTCTGATACTCGGCAATTTCTGAAGTCTTAACAGGAGCGCCCTTCACATTGAGGCGACACAAAATAGCAAACTCTTCAAACGTGAGTCGTCTGTTAGCAGGTACCACTCTTCTAACTAAGTTGTAAGACCTGCGAATGGACATGTACTCGCGAAGTTCCATAGAGACCTCCACTCCTATGCCCGAACCATTTACTATTTGCTCGCATGATGAGTATACCCCTAAAAAATACGTGTTAACGTGGGGACAAAACAATAGTTAGTCAAAAATATGTTAGAAAATGGCGTGTATATGACATCAATATAGGCTTTTATATGCTGCAATATAAAATTTGAGTAATAAAAATTAATTTTATTATCTCTTTTATACATTAAAAAAGTTTTTACATAACGCAGAAATGTGTAAATTATCTGGAGGAATTCACAAAAGATACCGTGCAGGTATTCAATCCTTGCACGGTATCATTACAAAACAACATAGTTAGCTATCGTTTACATTGCCTCAGGAGCAGAAACGCCAATCAGATTAAGAGCAATTGCAAGCACGCGGCGAGTTGCGTCGCAAGCAGCAAGACGAGCCTTAGAAAGCTCCGCATCAAGTGGACGTCCTTCAGAAGGAAGCACCTGACAGACGGTATAGAATGCGTGGAACTGACCAGCAAGCTCTTCAATATAGTGTGTAATACGGAATGGTGCCCTATCGCGAGCACAGCCCTCAACAAGACCTGGGAACTCAAAGAGCTTACGAGCAAGAGCCTGCTCAGCTGCATCAGAGAGCAGTCCAAGATCAACCGCAGAGCCAATAGCCTTATCTGCAACAGCGTCCATGCCAAGCGCCTGAGCCTCTTCCAGGTCAACGCCAGCAGCACGACGCAAAATGGAACAAATACGAGCGTGGGCATACTGAACGTAATACACAGGATTCGAGCTGTCCTGACGCTTTACCTGCTCAATGTCAAAGTCAATCATCTGGTTGGAAGACTTTGAAACAAGGGTGTAGCGGGTTGCGTCAACACCAACCTCGGCGAGAAGTTCGTCAAAGTGGATGCCAGTTCCCTTACGCTTGGACATTCTAACAGCAACACCGTTTCTAAGCAGGTTAACCAGCTGACCAAGCAGAACCTCAAACTGAGTTGGGTAGCCAAGGGCTGTTGCAGCAGAGCGAACACGCTGAATATATCCGTGGTGATCTGCTCCCCAGATATCAATAACGTGGTCGACGCGCTGGAACTTATTCCAGTGGTAGGCTACGTCGGAAGCAAAATAGGTATACTCGCCATTTGTTTTGATGAGTACGCGGTCCTTATCGTCACCAAAATCAGTAGAACGGAAGAAAAGTGCGCCCTCGTCAGAACGATAGAGGTAGCCAAGCTTATCAAGAGCATCAAGCGCGCGATCGACAGCATCTTTGCCCTGGTCATCCTTAACGTAGAGAGAGCGCTCAGAGAACCACACATCAAAGTCGGCGCGAGCGTTGTGGCAGGTGTTTTTGATGGACTCAAGCATCATCTTGTAACCGCGCTCACGGAACTCAACCATGCGCTCATCTTCGGACTTGTCTGCCCAGACCTCTCCGTCATTTTTGAGGAAGAAAAGACCCAGGTCAACAATGTAGTCTCCGGCGTATGCATTGCCGCCAAGAGAGTTGATAAACTCGTCAGTAAATGGATGCTCATCGGGATGTGCATCCTCTTCATCTGCAACGTAAGCATTGCGATCTTCAGCCAACACCTGAGCAGCAGCATCAGCGTCAATGCCGCGCTCCTGCATGATGTCAATAAGCTGCAGGTAGCGCTTAGAGATAGAGTGACCAAAGACATCCATCTGTGAGCCGTGATCGTTTACGTAGTACTCGCGCTCAACCTCGTAGCCTGCGAATGCAAGAATGCGGCTCAGAGAGTCTCCCAGCGCTGCCCAGCGACCGTGACCAATATGCAGAGGGCCAACAGGGTTTGCAGAAACGTACTCTACCTGAACCTTCTGGCCAGCACCAAAGGTAGAGCGACCAAAATCAGCGCCTTGCTTGCGAACGGTGTTAAAAATCTCATTGCCCGCAGCGGTAGACAGGTAGAAGTTTACAAAGCCAGGACCTGCAACCTCGACGCGCTCAATTTGAGCATCTGCAGCAATATGAGCCACAAGAGCTGCTGCAATATCGCGAGGAGCCTTATGTGCCAGCTTTGCAGAACGCATTGCAACCGTAGAAGACCAGTCACCATTTGATGAGTCCTGTGGGCGCTCAAGTCCCACGTCATCAATCTGGAATTCAGGCAACTCACCCGCAGCCTGGGCGTCTGCCAAGGCTTGACGTACAAGTTCCTCGATCTTCTCGCGCATGGTTCTCCTTTAAATTCAGTACACGTGTGCAGCGTAAGTACGTAGTAGATTGCGTAGTACCTAAAGGACTACTCGGTTTCCTCGGAAGATTTTACCTGATGTTGTGCGGCAAGTTCGTGACGCAAATTGGCCAAACCGCGCTCAAGGCCTACAGGATAAATCTGAGGGTTCAGGAAGCGCGTGTATGCCGCATCCAGGTGCATAAGCGCAGCATGGCAGCGGTCGCGAGCAACCTCAATGGACTCGCTCTCCCCTACGCGCTTGCCTCCTTCTACCAGCCTTACCATCAGTTCGCGAGAAGTTCCTTCAAGCTTGTGAGTGGAATATGGATCAATGATATCCACCACGGTTGCCTTAGACTCTGGATTCTTGGTGACCAGGTAATCTGGGTCAAAAATCATGTCGCCGGCAGGGCAGCCATTTACATCGTAGAAGCGGCGGATATGCTGAATGCCAGGAACGGTGCGCTTGTAGGCCATCTCGGACAGCTTGATAACAGGAGTCCAAGGCTCAGAAGCAGACTGACGACGAGCGGTCAGCTTATAGACGCCGCCCAAAGAAGGCTGAGGATCGCAGGTAGCAAGCTTGGTACCAACTCCAAAGGCGTCAATAGGTGCGCCCTGAGCAAACAGCGACTGGATAGTGTACTCGTCAAGATCATTTGAAACAGAAATCTTGATGTAAGGAAGACCAGCCTCATCAAACGCCTTACGAGCTTCCTTGGAAAGACGTGCAAGGTCTCCGGAGTCAATACGAACAGCGCTCAGGCGCTCGCCGCGCTCCTCCATCTCTTTTGCCACGACGATTGCGTTCTTGATGCCCTCGTGAACGTCATAGGTATCAAGCAGCAGCGAGCAGTTGGTAGGGCTGGACTTTGCAAACGCCCTAAAGGCATCCAGCTCGGTGTCAAACGACATTACCCAAGAGTGCGCGTGGGTACCAAAAACAGGAATGCCGTAAATTTTGCCAGCAAGGACATTTGAAGTGCTGGAAGCACCAGCAATATAAGAGGCACGCGCAACTGCCAGACCACCGTCTGGGCCCTGTGCACGGCGCAGGCCAAAGTCAGAGACAGGATTGCCTTGAGCTGCCTTGATAACACGCGCACACTTAGTTGCTGCCAAAGTCTGGAAGTTGACCAGGTTGAGCAAAGCGGTCTCAATGAGCTGACAGTCAACAATGGAGCCCTCAACGCGAACCATAGGCTCACGTGGGAAAACAAGCTCTCCCTCTGGAATTGCGTCAATGGTTACATTGAGCTTGTGGTTGCGCAAAAACTCGAGAAATGCTGGCTTAAAGAGACGACCACCACCAGGAGAGTTAATGCTTGCCAGGTAGTCAATATCGTCGTCTTCATAAATAAAGTTTTCAACTAAGTCAGCAATTTGACCAGTTCCACAAGAAATTGCAAATCCACCATTAAAGGGATTCTCGCGGAAAAATGCGGTAAAGCATGCCTCCGCATCAACAAGACCGGCTTCCCAATAACCTTGAGCCATCGTGAGCTCATACAAGTCTGTATTAAGGCTAACGTCTGAGGGTTTGGTACGATCAGTGAGTGACATAGTTGCTCTTTTCGATTGGTCAAAAACTGACGGTGAGACGATATATCTAGAGTAGCAGTCCTACAAAATAAATTGGCTTACAACAAAGATAACTGCGAGAATTACCACAGTTCCAATAACAATTTTTTGCCCCAGAGGCATTTTGATGTCTTCGTCGTCCTCATCGGGCTCCATGAGAGCACGGCCTTTGGCGCGTTGCTCTTGAATGCGGCGTATCTGCTCGGCTTCCTGCTGAGCCGCCTGACGTGCAGCACGCTGCTGAGCTGCAACAATCTGAGCGTCTTCAGCGGCGGCTGCCTCTGCTTGCTCTTGCGCTTCTGCTTGGGCTGCTGATTGGGCTGCACGGGTCTTCTCGGCACGAAGCGCCTCGAGCTCCCTGCGCTCTTTCTCTGCGCGAAGGGCTTCGAGCTCGGCGCGTTCCTTCTCTGCGCGAAGAGCCTCGAGCTCAGCGCGCTCTGCGTCCGTAAGCGCGGCCGCTTGTGGTGCTGGGGTGGTTTGGAGCTCTTCGGGTTTCTCGACAGACATGGTTACTCCTCGGTTTGCGTATCGGGGATGCTGGTGGCGGCGTGGCCGTCGGCGTTACCAGCAGCGCCGGAGTCGGCGGCATTGCCGCGAGGTAAACGAAGCTTGAGCGCGGGACCCTCAACGCCCGTTGCGTCAAAGGCCGGAACAAAACTCTCGGAGACCGTTCCGCCCTCCTGCCACCACAGGTTCTCAAAGCCCAGGTCATCCGCGTGACAGAGCACCAACTCGTACTCCTCGTCAGATAACGTTCCAGAAAGCGGACCGCCAGCCGCACGCATGCGCTCGTTGGGCGTGTACTGATTCATGATTGATACGTCTACATCATTATGACAAAGATTCCAGACGCGGTTAAGCACCTCGCAGGAATCGTCCGCGTGCGTAGGCATGACCAGGTGACGCACAATAATGCCCTGCAGCATGCGACCGTCGTCGTCGAGCTTGCGACCGCCGCGACTCATCACTGAGTTGTACATGACTTCAAGCGCGGCCATGGACATCTCTGGATAATCCGCCGCGTACGAGAGCTCTTTTGCCAGCTGAGGGTCTGCGTACTTGACATCCGTCAGCCAAATATCAATGACGTCCGAGACTTTCTGCACCACCTCTGGCAGCTCATATCCCGAGGTATTGCACACTATTGGGAGCGTCAATCCCGCCTCTTTTGCCAGCGTCACTGCTTCAATTATGTGTGGCGAGAAGTGCAGTGGAGTCACAAGATTAATGTTCAGTGCACCCTGAGCTTGGAGTTCAAGCATCATCTGAGCAAGGCGCTCGGTTGTGACTGGCTTGCCAAAACCTTCTTGCGAGATCTGGTGATTCTGGCAGAATACGCATCTGAGCGGGCAACCCGTGAAGAAAATTGCACCCGAACCAGCCTTGCCAGAGATAGGAGGCTCCTCCCAGAAGTGCAGCGCTGAACGAGCCACACGAATGGTGCTTGAAGCTCCACAAAGACCCGCTTTACCGGCGTTTCTTTGAGCATGGCAACGCCTTGGGCAGAGTTCACAGACGTCGTAGGCAGAAAACGTAAGGGTATTAGGTGATGGTGCACTACCCAAGGGTTTCTCGCCTCCCGTCGTATCTGCCCAGGCAGATGGTGGTATAAAAAACGCGCAGGGTCTCTGCGCGCGTCAAAGTCATGGTGGAGATAAAGGGATTCGAACCCTCGGCCTCTGCCTTGCGAAGGCAGCGCTCTCCCAACTGAGCTATATCCCCGTTGCGGTACTTATTGTGGCAATCAAGGGCAGGTATGTCAATGATTATGCGAGCGGAATGAGCGGCTATATGCTTGCGAGGAAGCGCGTGGCGTTTCCGCGGACCGTCGCGACTCTTCCGCGAGCCGCCGGGGTACTTCCGTGGGCCGTCGGCGCTCCCCTAGACCGTCGCGACTCTTCCGTGGGCCGTCAGAGCTTTAACACAGACTGCCGAGGCAGAAAAATATCCTTCCCCGCAGTCATCTATGAACCCACCTTCATAAGGTGGGCGCCGCGCTCGGGCGTTCCAGCTTCCTTAACAACGAAGGATGCCTGTACTGAACACGAGATTAGGCTCCCTGAAAAAACTTGTCGGTTCACCCAGTTTAGACTGCGGGAAAAGGACAATTCTTACTATAAAGAGATTATAAAAAGATTAAAGTCTTGACTTGTTT
>CAUVJF010000045.1:0-8950 GCA_963552125.1 uncultured Atopobium sp. | reverse complement strand
GAAGCAGGAATGCCCTTATCCATAACGTCAAACACGTAGTCTGGCGTTGCGCTACGAGAGAACGTATCGCGGAACAAATTGGTAACAGACAAAATATCAGGCTGCAGATACGGGAAAATGCGAGGTCCAGAGAGCTCGTCAAACTCCATAACTGCAAGCTTAGTCTTTGACGTACCCTTCCACGTGGCGTTCTTTGCAAACGAGCTTGCAAAGCCGCTGGAAATATTGCCGCCAACGCGGTTGGTAACGGTCTGGTAGCCATTATCGGCGAGAAGGTCGTTGAGCAGGTTATTGGTAGTTGTCTTACCGTTTGTGCCGGTAATAAAGACAATCTGCTCTGGCTTAGCAATGTCTCCCAAAAATGCAGGATCAATGCCTTCAGCGATAAAGCCTGGCAGCGTTCCGCCTTCATGGTTAGTCAATTTAAGTGCTGCAAGTGTTGCTTTAGCAGCGAGAAAAGCTACAGGAAATAGTCTGCTCTTTTTTTGTGCCACAGTAACTCCCATCGTGAGCAAAGTCTCTCTAGTTTATCACCTCGCGAGAAGGGCTTGAAGAACACAGGGCTTCTCGCCAAAAATGTCGCATAAAAAAGCCGAGCCAGGATGTCCTGGCTCGGCTGAAGCTACGTGAAAGTAAGTTACCTTACTCCTCAGGCTGCTCCTTCTTCTCTGCAGCGTAAAGCTCGGAGAGGCGGACAAGGTGATCGTAGCGAGCCATTGCGGCTTCCTCGTTCTCCTTGAAGAGCTTCTCTGCGTGCTCTGGGAACTCGCGGGTGAGTCGGCTGTAACGAGCCTCGTTCATCAGGAACTCCTGGTAGCCACCCTTAGGTGCCTTGGAGTCAAGCGTGAACTTCTTACCTGCTGGTGCAGATGGGTTGAAGCGATAGAGGTTCCAGTAGCCAGTCTCGACCGCCTTCTTCATCTCCTCCTGTGCGTGAGCCATGCCGCCCTTGATGGAGTGCATCTCGCATGGGGAGTAACCGATGATGAGGGATGGTCCTGGATAAGCCTCTGCCTCAGCAATTGCCTTGAGAGTCTGCTGGAGGTTTGCGCCCATGGAAACCTGAGCAACATAGACGTAACCATAGGTCATAGCAATCTCAGCAAGGTTCTTCTGCTTGATGTCCTTACCAGCTGCAGCGAACTGTGCAACCTGGCCAAGACGGGAAGCCTTAGAGGACTGACCACCGGTGTTGGAGTAAACCTCAGTATCGAAGACAAAGACGTTGATGTCCTCGCCGGAAGCAAGAACGTGGTCAAGGCCACCGAAGCCGATGTCATATGCCCAACCGTCGCCACCGAAGATCCAGAAGGACTTCTTGGTGAGGAAGCTCTTGTTAGCAAGGATTTCCTTAGCTGCTGCAAGATCAGACTTCTCAAGCTCAACTACAAAAGTCTTAGAAGCTTCCTTGGAGAGAGCTGCGTCGTTGACGGAATCAATCCATGCCTTAGCAGCATCCTTGAGGTCCTGAGATGCGCCATCCTCGTCGACAAGCTGCTGAGCAAGCTCCAGAAGACGCTTCTGCTGTGCCTGGTGACCAAGCATCAGGCCCATACCGTGCTCTGCGTTGTCCTCGAAGAGGGAGTTGTTCCATGCTGGACCGTGACCATTTGCATCGGTAGTAAATGGTGAGCAGGAAGCTGGGTTACCCCAAATGGAGGAGCAGCCAGTTGCGTTGGAGATGTACATACGATCGCCAAAGAGCTGAGTGACCAGGCGGCCGTAGCTGGTCTCAGCGCAGCCTGCGCAGGAACCGGAGAACTCAAGAAGAGGCTTCTTGAACTGTGATGCCTTGACGTTGTTAGCAACAAGCTCGGTCTTCTCGGAGACGTGGTTGACTGCGTAGTCAAAGATCTCCTGCTTGGACTCCTGCTCCTCGATTGGCTTCATGGTCAGAGCATCTGCAGGGCAGATGTAGACGCAGTTGGAGCAACCGGTGCAGTCGAGCTGAGAAATAGCAATCTCAAACTTGTAGCCCTTAGCCTTAGGACCAACGGCATCCTTGAACTGAGACTGTGCTGGTGCAGCAGCAACCTCTTCGTCGGTAAGGACGAATGGACGGATGACTGCGTGTGGGCAGACATAAGCGCACTGGTTACACTGGATGCACTTCTCGACGTTCCACTCAGGAACAACAACAGCAATGCCACGCTTCTCATAAGCAGCAGCACCAAGCTCGAACTGTCCATCAACGTGGTTCTTAAATGCGGAAACAGGCAGTGCGTCACCCTCCATACGAGAGACTGGAGTCATGATGTCGCGAACCTGCTTGAGCAGAGCCTCGCGGCCCTCAAGGGTGATTGTGCTTGGAGCATCCTCTGCAGTAGCCCAATCAGCAGGAATCTCAATCTTAGTAAATGCAGTAGCACCAGCGTCGATTGCCTTGTGGTTCATATCAACGACGTTCTGGCCCTTCTTCAGGTAAGAGTGAGTTGCAGCATCCTTCATGTACTGAAGTGCGTCTGCCTCTGGAAGAACCTTTGCAAGAGCAAAGAATGCAGACTGAAGAATGGTGTTGGTGCGCTTGCCCATACCAATTTCCTTGGCAAGGTCAATTGCGTTGATCAGATAAACATTGATGTTGTTCTTAGCAATGTAGCGCTTTGCCTCTGCTGGCAGGTGGTGTGCAAACTCCTCTGCATCCCACTGGCAGTTGACCAGGAAGGTACCGCCAGGCTTGACGTCGCGGACCATCTTGTAGCCCTTGATGATGTATGCAGGAACGTGGCATGCAACAAAGTCTGCCTTGGTGACATAGTAAGGAGAACGAATCTTGTGATCACCGAAGCGCAGGTGGCTGATGGTGATACCGCCGGTCTTCTTGGAGTCATACTGGAAGTATGCCTGAACATATTTATCGGTGTGGTCACCAATAATCTTAATGGAGTTCTTGTTAGCACCAACGGTACCGTCACCGCCGATACCCCAGAACTTGCACTCAATGGTGCCCTCAGCTGCAGTGTTAGGAGCCTCTGGATCCTCTGGGAGAGACAGGTTAGTAACGTCGTCGACAATACCAACGGTGAACTCACGCTGAGGAGCATCCTTCTTGAGCTCCTCGAAGATTGCGAATGCGGATGATGGTGGGGTGTCCTTGGAACCAAGGCCGTAACGACCGCCAACAACCTTAATGCCTGTACGACCAGCCTCATAGAGGGAAGAAACAACGTCTTCGTAGAGAGGCTCACCAACGGAACCCGGCTCCTTGGTGCGGTCGAGAACAGCAATCTTCTTGACGGACTCAGGAAGAACGTCAACAAAGTGCTTTACAGAGAATGGACGATAGAGACGGACCTTAACCAGACCGACCTTCTCGCCATGAGCGTTCAGGTAATCGATAACCTCTTCAAGGGTATCGCAGAAGGAACCCATGCAGATAACAACGCGGTCGGCGTCTTCTGCACCGTAGTAATTGAACAGACCGTAGTCAGTACCAAGCTTAGCGTTGATCTGGTTCATGTAGTCTTCAACAACTGCTGGCAGCTGGTTATAAACCTCGTTGCACGCCTCGCGGTGCTGGAAGAAGATATCGCCGTTCTCGTGGGAACCACGGCTTGATGGATGCTCTGGGTTCAGTGCGTGATCGCGGAATGCCTGAACAGCATCCATATCACACATCTCAGCCAGATCAGCGTAATCCCAAACAGCAACCTTCTGAATCTCGTGAGAAGTACGGAAGCCGTCGAAGAAGTTAACAAATGGAACCTTGCCCTTGATTGCTGCGAGGTGAGCAACAGGAGCCAGATCCATAACCTCCTGGACGTTGCCTTCTGCGAGAAGTGCAAAGCCAGTCTGGCGAGCGGACATAACGTCAGAGTGATCGCCAAAGATGTTCAGTGCATGGGTTGCAACGGTACGTGCGCTGACGTGGAAAACACCAGGGAGCTGCTCGCCGGCAATCTTGTACATGTTTGGAAGCATGAGCAAGAGGCCCTGAGAAGCGGTGTAAGTAGTGGTCAGAGCACCTGAACCAAGAGAACCGTGAACAGCACCAGCTGCGCCAGCCTCGGACTGCATCTCGACAACCTTTACGGTTGTACCAAAGATGTTCTTTACACCCTGGGCGGACCACTGGTCAACATAGTCTGCCATTGGACTTGATGGGGTAATTGGGTAAATGCCCGCTACCTCGGTAAACGCATACGACACGTAAGCCGCGGCGTTGTTACCGTCCATGGACTTAAACTTTCTTGCCATTTCCTCTCCTTGCCTAATCTGTGATTTCTCACAGTATGCGTATGTGCGATCCAAAATAAAGCTGTAGACCCTGGGTTACTACGGAAACAAGTTTCATAGTTCGGCCGGCAGCGGTCGCATAATGCTTTTATTATTGCGCAAAAAAACAATGAAACAAATCAGAAATACAAGCTGACAAATACCTATTTTTAAGTAGGAATTTCTACCTGCGGAATTACAAAATAAACATAACACTAAAGTGCAAGTTTTTTGTAAATCGACAAAATATTCAAGTACACAAGAAGCCATCTGTCTGAAAAACAGACAGATTTTTACGTAGGCGCTCAACGTGCGACAGCTTCATCGTGCGTTGCGCACCCTTTGCTGGACGAGCCTTAAATATCGCACTTATCTGATTACTTAGCAGCTTTGATTTCACAAAGTTTCTTGTAACCAAATAAGAAACGCTCTCCTATCTCGCCTTGAGCATCAGAAGCACATACAATTCCATGTTCATCTGAAGTAAGAAAAGCTTCATCAAATTCGGCGGTTCCATCAAATACCTGGGCAATAACGTCTGGATTAAACTCTGTTGGCTCATGAAGAGTCTGTGCCAGGTCTAACACTAAACTTGTGACTCCCGATCGAACGCTTTCTTCCGAGACGCCCGCAATAAGCTTTCCGTCTTTTACCAGCCAAAGCACCTCTGGTGCACAATGAGTTTGCTGCTCTTCTCGCTGTGAAATTCTTGCGCGTCCCGCAAGAGACAGAACAGAACGCTCTTCCAAAGACTGGTAAGGTCCAACAGTCATAGCAGCCTGTCCATTGCTTTCAAGCAAAATCATAAGAACGCCATCTGGAAACTCTTGTGACCCTTCTTTAAGCGTTCCCTCAATATGCTGCTTAGCCCAAGCAATCAAGTGCGGAGAAACCTCTTTTTGCGCAACAACTCGCTTGCTCAGCGCACGTAAGTGCCTGTTATCAAGAGGGAGGACACCTCCAGCCAGTCTCCAACGACAAACAAGTTCTGGATTATCAAGCTCAAACTTCTGAGCTGCTTCTAACTCTTCCTGGTCCACAGTGTCCTCCCCCAACTTTTTTAAAATGAACTGCTAGTCCCGAATTAGCAGATTAGTGCCTAAAGTGACGCTTGCCTGTAAACACCATTGCAATGCCGTATTCATCACAAGCAGCAATAGATTCATCATCTCTGACCGATCCGCCAGGCTGAATGATAGCTGTTACGCCATGAGCTGCTAGTGTGTCAACGTTATCTCGGAATGGGAAGAAGGCATCAGATGCTGCCACAAGATTCTTTGAATCAATTCCCATGCGCTCACAAGCTGCCTCTGCACGCTCACACGCAAGAAGAGCGGCGTCAACACGATTAGGCTGACCTGGTCCCATACCAATTCCAGCCTGATCTTTTGCAACCAAAATTGCATTTGACTTAACGGTCTTGCAAACTTTCCAAGCAAATACCAAATCGCTCAGCTCTTCTGGAGTTGGTTGGCGCTTAGTAACAACCTCAAAGCTATCTGGAGTTTCGTCTGCGTGGTCAAGGTCTTGTACTAAAAGACCTCCGTCAACAGTTCTCATCTCAAGCTCGCGGCTTCTATCGATTCCGCCCGTAGCCAATACGCGAAGATTTGTTCTCTTTGACAGGCGCTCAAGAGCCTCTTCTGTAAAGCTTGGTGCAATAAGAACCTCAACAAACTGCTTATTGATGTCTGCAAAGTGCTCAACAAACTCCAGCGGAACCTCTCTATTAACTGCAATAATTCCACCAAACGCAGAGACTGGATCGCAAGCAAATGCTCGATCGTATGCCTCAACAACATTTTCCGCCGTAGCAGATCCACAAGGATTCTGGTGCTTCAAAATAATGACTGATGGGTCATCAAACTCACGAACAGCAGCCCAAGCTGCATCAGTATCAAGTAAATTGTTGTAAGACAAGGGCTTACCCTGAAGTTGCTGAGCGTTTGCCAGGGAGTGTGCGGGAGCTCCAGGCATCTTATAAAACGCTGCGGACTGCTGAGGATTTTCTCCGTAACGAAGATCTTGTTCTTTTGTTGCCTTTACCAGCAAAGTCTCTGGGAATGTACTCCGCTCTGCTTCAACAACACCAGAAAGGTATGCGGCAATAGCGCCATCGTATGCAGCCGTTGTCTTAAATACCTTCAAAGCCAGCTGCTGGCGAGAAGCCCTTGTAGTTGCACCGTCATGGGCACGCATCTCATCAAGAACACGACCATAATCTGCCGGATCAACAACAACTGTAACAAAATCATTATTCTTTGCAGCAGAGCGGAGCATTGAAGGTCCACCGATATCGATATGCTCAATTGCATTTTCAAGAGTTACTGATGGATCAGCTACGGTCTTCTCAAACTCATAGAGATTAACGCAGACCAGGTCAATCATGCCAATACCATTATTCTCTGCGTCTGCGACATGACCGGGATTATCTCTACGGCATAAAAGACCACCATGAACACGAGGATGCAGCGTCTTAACGCGGCCGTCCATCATCTCTGGAAATCCGGTATACGACTCAATAGGAACTACAGGCACACCAGCCTCTTCGAGGATTTTTGCGGTTCCGCCTGTTGAAATTACCTCAACGCCAAACTCTTTAGTAAGCGTTTGTGCAAATTCAACAATACCTGTTTTGTCTGTTACCGAAATTAGCGCACGTTTGATAGGGGCCTCAGCCATTGCCGCTCCTTTGTGTTTGACACTTGCTATCAGAAACACTTACAGCCTATCAGCTGCGAAACACTACGTACTAGATGTAAACAAACTTGAAACTATTCTATAATCTTCCGCTGTAAAACACCTGAAAGGAACTATTTCATATGTCTGCCGATACTCCAATCATAGTCCCCTTCGAAGATACTGACTTACCAGAACTTATCTCAATCGTTGAACGCGTCTGGTACTTGGATGGCGATGAATCAAAAGATGAAAGTCGCTCACTTGCAACTATTGATATCGCCTATTTTCTTGGCGTTTCTACTCATCGCTTTGTAGCAAAGCAAGATGGTCAAATACTTGGTCTTATTTTCTGCTCAAACGGAGAAACTCCAGCAGATTTTGAAAAATGGCAGAAGTTAGAAAACGAAACAACAGCAAAAGCTAAGAAACTATTGAGTGAAGCTCGCTTTAAGGACTACGAGATCTTTGGTGATGTCGAATCTCATCTTGTTCATGATTATTGGAACACAAACACTAACGATGCCAAATGGGAAATTACTCTGTTCTGCATTAACCCCGCTATAAAGAGCCAAGGTATTGGAGGCATGCTCTTCTCCTACGTTCTGGACTTTATGAAAGAGCAAGGAGCTAAGCATTACTTCCTTGCAACTGATGACGATTGCGACTTTGGTTTCTATCAGCACAAAGGCCTCACCTGTAAAGATAAGGCAGCTATTAGGTCATCAACAAAAGACTATGGATTTGCCTATATCTATGCAGGAGATTTCTAAGAATGAGTTCTTGCGTTGGAAGATTTGCGCCCACACCTTCTGGAAGGATGCACCTAGGCAACGTTTTCTCAGCGCTTATGGCTTGGGCCAGCGTTCGTTCCCAAAATGGCAGCTTTATTCTTCGCATTGAAGACTTAGATATTCGTGCTCATAATCCTCAATACACCTCTCTTCTCCTGGATGATTTACAGTGGTTGGGACTAACTTGGGACAAAGGTCCGTATTACCAAAGCACACGCACGGAGCTCTACCAGGACGCTCTTTTAGATTTGAGGCAGCAGGGACTCTTGTATCCTTGCTTTTGTTCCCGAGCAGACTTACACGCTGCACAAGCCCCTCATGCCAGCGATGGTGCATATGTCTATGCGGGAACCTGCCGCGACCTGAGCAAATCCGAGCGTAAAGAGCTTTCCAAACATAAAATTCCAGCAACTCGCATACGAGTTCCTAATAAGACCTACGCGTTTGAAGACAAAGTCTACGGTCCTACATCACAAAACCTTGCTGGATCATGCGGAGACTTTATTGTTCAACGTGCAGATGACGTCTTTGCCTATCAACTTGCTGTAGTAGTTGACGATGCTGACATGGGCGTAACTGAAGTAGTTAGAGGATCAGATCTTCTTTCATCTACTCCCAGACAACTTTATTTACAAGACGTGCTTGGTTTTTCTCATCCCATCTATGCTCACCTCCCACTACTTGTTGCGCCAGATGGCAGGAGACTTTCTAAACGCAATCACGATCTAGATCTTGGTGTTCTGAGAGACCAAGGAAAAACACCAGAAGAGATTCTTGGCTTTCTGGCTTATTGCATAGGTCTTGCAGAAAAAGAAGAACCTCTTTCTGCAGTACAAGTTGCCAATCGCTTTTCATGGGATGTACTTCGCGCTCACCGAAAAAACGTGGTTGTTGAGCATTTTTCATATGTTTTGTAAAATGTCTTATTGTGAGTGACGCCAGTTCGGGGTATCATTCTCAAGCACCCATTTTGGAGAGCTGACCGAGAGGCCGAAGGTGCTCGCCTGCTAAGCGAGTATGGGCCCCAAGCCCATCTGGGGTTCGAATCCCCAGCTCTCCGCCAGAATTTTCTGCTCGTTGCATCTCTGCAACGAGCTTTTTTCTTACCAAGAAGAACTTTTTCTAAGATTAGTCTTGCATTTTCAACTGGAAAATGGCATTCTATCTACTTGCACGCGGCGTTACCTCAGCTGGATAGAGGACCTGACTACGAATCAGGGCGTCATAGGTTCGAATCCTATACGCCGCACCACTTGAACTTA
>CAUVJF010000044.1:0-9051 GCA_963552125.1 uncultured Atopobium sp. | reverse complement strand
CTGATCAGCCTCTTGGTGGCGTTACTCGCGTAGAGACTCCAGATGGAACGTGGGTGTTCATCGGTTACGATCACGATTCCGAGGTCATCGACCACAAAAACGCTCACTTCATTGGCGTTTGGGTAGTTCTGCCTCAGCCAAAGAAGGATGTCCTGGACGGTCAGGGCAACTCCATCGACGGCAACAAGGTAACTGCTGGTCAGGTGCTTACTTACTCCGTAACTTACACCAACACCACCAACACTGCTCGCGATGTAACCATCACCGATGTCATCCCAGAGCACACAACTTACGTTGATGGTTCCGCTGATAATGGCGGCACCTACGACCCAGCTACGCGTACTGTAACCTGGACACAGAACGTTGCTTCGGGCGACACACTCACCGTTACCTTCCAGGTCAAGGTCAACAAGGGCGAGAAGGACGTTACGGTGGTAAACACTGCCCACGTCAGCGATGGTCTTATCGACACAGACACCAATACCACCACCAACCCTGTTGTCCCTAAGCCTCGTAAGTCTCGCACCCCTTATACCGGCGACGATGCATTGCAGAACACGCTGATGTTTGCTATTGCAGGCGGTGCAGCAGTTCTCTTTGCGCTGGGTACGCTCAAGTTTCACGCAGCTAGAAACTAAGCTGTGACAAGGTTGACGCTCGCAGGCATGGCGCGCGGTAACTTCAAGCCGCTCTCATTTTGAGGGCGGCTTTTTGTGTAGGCGCTCGTGGGTGCTCACAAGTGCGAGCTTGGGGCGCAATTGGGCGCGTAAAGCGGCATTCAAGAGCACAGCCGATGCCTAAAGCGCAAAGATTGCATTTCACGAGCCAGTTAGTGCATTTGAGTGACGCGAAGTCCCGCATAAGAGCTGCAACCGTTATTCTAAAGATGCCTTAAGGCAAGGAAGCAAGCGGGGAGCAGTTCCGCTGCAGCAAGAAAACGAAACGTTAGGTCAAGTAAGTTGTTTGGAAGTGTCATGGAAATTCGTGTAGTTGAAGAAAAGGGTCGCGCGCAAATCGAAGTGACCATCTTGAGCGGCCCCGATGACCCGCGCGTTTCGGGAATTGTCCGCCAGCTCCAGATGGTTGACGGAAAGATGACTGGATACGTTCCCGGCACCATCAACAGGCGCGTCGTTCTTCTCGCGGATGTTGCATGGATTCAGACGGATGGCAGTGTGACACTGATTCACCTGGTAAACGGGGAGACTCTGGAAAGTTCTAGTCGCTTGACCGAGCTCGAGGACGCGCTCAAAGACACGGCGTTTGTGCGCACTTCTCGACAGGAACTGGTCAATTTGGATCAGGTTACGGGCATCAAACCCGCAGGTTCCGGCCGCATGTTGCTGTCGCTTGGCGAGAAAACCCTCGTTGCTTCAAGAAAGTATGCCGCCGAAATCAAACGACGCATTGGAATTGTGTAGGGGATAGAGGGTTTTCTCGCGCATCGCTCCCGGTGCCGAGCGCCAAACACCACTCGAACCACACTTTAACAGCAGTTTTATCCCAGAGAAGGGAACATCATGGAACGCAACGAATCACAAAACTGGCAAGGAATTGAGCGAGAGACTCAGCAAGAATTTGATGAGGGACTCAATAAAACAGTAGGTCAAATCATGTGCAAAGGTATTTCAGGTGGCGCGATATGCTTCACCGGCATCTCGCTTGTGTATGGCGTCATTGCGCTGGCAACCAATTATGGTGACAGGCAGAATAACATCATACTTCTTACGCTGATCGCCGCCGGCGTCCTGTCGGGGATTTACCAGCAGATTTGGTTCAACTATCAGCCTCTGATTACTAAGCTCAGCTACCTTCACAGGTTTCTTGGCTTCAACGTTTGCCTGTTCCCAACGCTTGTGGCGATGGCGCTCATTGGAGGATGGGTGCCAAATATGGCTCAGGCTTGGATGTCTTTTACTGCGCTGTACCTGGTCATTCTTCTGGTAACTACCCTGTTTTTCAACGCCATGTTCAAGAAAGAGGAGCAGAAATACAAAGCTGCTTTCGAGAAGTACCAGGCATCTCGTCGCGGATAAAGTTGCAACTGATTTTGGACCTTGTAGCTGCGCCTTATTTCTGCAAAGAATCTGTAACTTTTGCCTGAAAACGTAAAAGAATCGGTGGATTCTGCCTAATTTCTACAAAGAATCTGTGTCCCAAACACAGATTCTTTGTACTTTTCAGGCAGACTTTAAAGCGTGCCTAAGGTTACCCTTCCATGAGCGCTCTCATGGAACCTGATTTTCTCGCTAAGTCTGAACGATTTGCCGGAAAAGTGCACCATATCTGAGTGGTTTTGCCGGTTTTCCCCGCCATGTCTGAGCTGTTTTACTCAGACATGATGCGTTTTTCAGGCTCAAAAGAACCTTCGCCGAACCGCACGCGCAAGAGCTCGGCCTGTCGAGAAGACCGAGCTCTTGCGAGTCGCACCTGACCAGCGCCTCCGACCTGCGTGTCTGCCGTGCGTCCGAGCGATCGCGATCTGACGGTCGCGCTTACTTTTTCTTCAGAGCGTTCAGGATGCTGATAATAACGTGGTAGAGGAGCGCGGAAACAGGCCAGATAATCCAGGAGCTTTTCCAATCCTTGGTGATGAAGCTGTAGCCTACGTACAGCAAGGCAATGGTGCCAAAGTACGCCTTGGCAATTGGCCTGTACTTTAATGCTGCGGATCTGTGGTCCCTCTTGTTGCTTTTCTCGTCGTGGGAGAAATCGCCTTCCTGGAGAAGAACCCTATAGCCGTCCCTGAGAATTCCCGAGTAAACCAGCAGGTAAACGCCAAGAGAGACGAGAATTGCTGCCACGAAGAAACCAAGAGCAAAGGTGAGGCCAGTCCCATAGTACGAGGCAATAAGGAAGGGGATTGCGCTCAGGATGGTAAGGCAGACGCCGGCAGCCTGTTGCACGTATCGCAACGATTCTGTGGACTCGGCGCGCCTACGAACGGCAGCCTCGACACCATACTGGAGCTCGAGAGAGGCCTCCTTGAGCTGCTTAAACTTCGCGAGCTTCATGTCCTGGAGAATCAGCAGGCCAACGCCCGCAGCAATGAAGAGCATCATGATGCAAATGCCTGCGATACCCATCGCATCTGGAGAAATGTGCATCGGATCAAAGTAAAGCGCGTCTTCGCTGTATGTTGCAAGCGAGACAAGAAGCGCGGGCCCCAGGATAAAGAGGGTAATTGCACCTGCCGTGGGGCGAGAAGTTCGTGCGATTGCATCCAGGTATTCGGTGGCTGTGTCGAGAGAAACGCTGAGCTTCGGTGCCACAGTTTTGCTGGTAGATGCGTTGTCAGTGGAAGATTCGCCAATGGTGCCGCCGTCAGTGCTGTCCGTGGTGCTGCCTACGGTGCTTGCGGCAGCGGGATCCGAAGAGTCAACCTGCCCCGAAGAGGCCGCATAATCAACAGCGATGGCAGTGGCTGGAAGCTCTTCAAGCTCGTCTTTGAGTAGGTAGTCTGTAGAAACGCCAAAGAGCTCGCTCATGGACATAATCTTTTGAATGTCAGGCATGGAAGCCATAGACTCCCATTTAGAAACTGACTGTCTTGAAACGCCAAGCTGCTGTGCAAGCTCTTCTTGTGACCAACCATTACGCTTTCTGAGGCTCATGATTTTCTCGCTCAGTAATATGGTTGTTCCTTTCTGTTGGTGATGTGGTGGGATTCACATGTGATGGCTATTACTCTAAAAACTGCATCGATTGCACACCACCAAGTTGAGTTGGAAATTTGTCAACTCTCAGTTGCGTAATAGTTTACCTGCAGAAATGTTATCAAACTTTTGGAAAATAGTTTTAAAGGTTGTTTAAATTTTTTTGTGCGTTCACGGAATATGTCGACCAGACGCGACATTTGTTCAGTATGTATATGATAGTATCTGCTTACGGAGAAACTAAATAATCCATATCAGAAAGGAATGCGCTAAAAATTTTTGTGTATCTGATCACCCGTCTGGTGCATAAAAATTTGCGCAAAAGCCACATGAAGAACTTAAAGGTATGTATCGCATCATCTGCTCTTGCAGCCGCGTTAGCACTTGCTCCAGCATCTGCGCTGGCAGAGGGCACAACGTCTGCTCCTACAAGTACCACTGGTGCTACTGCTACTACTGGCATAACTCCTATTCCTGCACCAACCAGAGAGCAACTCACAGACCCAACAGTTAACCCATATGCTCCTGAAGATGCATACTTCCTTCCTGATATCACTAACCCAATTCCAGAGGGGTTTAGGGTTGGTAACGCTGACGGTGTAGTCATTGTCGATAACGGCGATGGCACTGTTACCGTTAAGGGCCATTGGGTTACAGCAATGGAGTTCGATGAGGTTATTAACGTTGAGTTTGTTCGCATCCCAGCTCCTGATCCAACTCCAACTCCAACTCCAACTCCAACCCCTGATCCAACTCCAGCTCCAGCACCAGAGCCAGAGCCAGAGCCAGAGCCTGCTCCAGCTCCTGCTCCAGCTCCTGCACCAACACCAGCGAAGAAGTCCGTACTCCCTGCAACTGGTATCGCAGATGTTGTAGTTCCAGCTTCTGTTCTTGCAGTAAGTGGCCTTGGTTTTGTTGCTGCTTCTCGTAAGGTTCGCAAGTAGGGGAAGAGCCTGCGGCGCCGACCGAGTTGCAAAGCCGACGGGTTTCTCGCCAGAAGAATATAACGTGCATGTAAAGCGCCTGACTTCGGGCGCTTTTTTGTGCGGAAACCGGGCGGGCAGCCAGACGGAAATTGGGTACACTCTGAATAACGAAATTCGGAGGTTGTTATGGACGATCAGCAGCAAAAATTCTCGCAGAACGGTGGCGTGGAGCAGGAGCCGACGCACCCATCTTCAACTGCGCTTGTGCTAGAAGGCGGCAGTTATCGAGGCATTTTTACCGCTGGAATTCTTGATGTACTTCGCGAGAAGGGCGTCACCAACTTTGAGAGCGTGTGGGGAGTTTCCGCAGGTGCCATCAACGCCGTGAGCTTCAGGTCCAAGCAGATGGGTCGCGCCATGCGCATTATGCTGGCCTTTAGGGACGATCCTCGCTTTCTTTCGATTCGCTCGTTGATCACTACTGGCGACATCGCAGGCGCGGATTTTATGTTTGACGAAATCCAAAACCACCTGGACCCTTGCGATAACGAGGCGTTCAATCAAAATCCCATGCAGATGTATGTGGTTGCGTCCGATGTTACGTTTGGTACGTCGGCATATCTGCACGTAAAAAAGTTCCCGGAAGACGTGACCATGGTCCGAGCGTCCGCGTCGATGCCAACGGTTTCTCGTATGGTTGAGCTGGACGGACATCGTTATTTGGACGGCGGAACAACCGATTCAATTCCGTTTGCGGCGGCGCTTGGTCTGCCCGACGGAAAAGCTGAGTACGCGGTTGACGTTCCCGACCACACGCCGGCAAAGAAAGCGCTGGTCATTGTCACGCAGGACAGAAACTTCGTAAAAACCGACGTCAACGAGCAGGTTGCCATTCGCTCGAAGCTCTATTCTGCATATCCGTACTTTGAAGCTGCGCTGGCTTCTCGTGCTGAGCGCTACATGGATCAGCGCAAACAGCTCTTTGAGCTGGAGGAAGAGGGTAGAGTGCTGGTGCTTGAGCCTCCCGAGCCAGTTGAAGTTAAAGTTAACGAGAAGTCCGGTGAGGCCCTGCTGTCTCTATACCTGACAGGTCGTCAAGTTGCACTTGAGCGCCTCGAAGAGATTAAAAGTTTTATCGAGTAGGGTGCGCGAGCCGGCGCTCGCGTGACCTGCGCAGGACCCGCAAGTTGAAACGAAAAGAGTTTGTTTTGAAGACGCCGATGAACAAGTTTTTAAAAGTGATGTTTGTGCTGGTTATCGTTGCGATGACCGGTGCGGCAATTCTGCAGATCGTCGCCCCCGAGTACATGGGGAGCAACGCCGCTTATGGCATTTCGACCGGATGGCAGCGAGAGATTGGTTTTTGGAATCTCGCGGTGCTCATCATTTTGGTCACCACTTGTTTCCACTACGATTGGGTCTATCTACGTGCGATTTTGCTCGCGCTGATTTTGGGCGGCATTGGAATTGGAACCAATCACTTCATTCATTTTTTGAGCGCTCACGAGTCAGTAAATTTGGTAGGAGCTATCGAGAATTACGTTCTTGCAGTTGGTTGGATGATCGGCTGGAAGCTTGAATGTAACCGCAGGAAGAACGCGGGTGCTACTGAATAACTGCGGAAAGATCGCGAGCGTTTTCGCACGACGGTGCTACAAGCGCGACATTATGCGCGCGACATTATGCGCGCCTGATTTTCTCGCCATGTCTGAATGATTTGCCGGAAAAGTGCACAATATCTGAGTGGTTTTGCCGGTTTTTCTCGCCATGTCTGAGCTGTTTTACTCAGATGTGATGCAGTTTTCAGGCTCAAAAATTTGGAGCAGACGGTCCGTCCTTCACGCGCCTGATTTCATCAAAGATTCGGTGGATTTTGCCTAAAAGCATCAAAGAATCTGTGGATTTGCCTGATTTCTGCAAAGAATCGGTGCCTCAAATACAGATTCTTTGCACTTTTTAGGCGCACATTGCTAGACAAGCGCACCTGGCGAGAAACCCCGCGCACCCGCGACCGGCCCGCGCACCCGCGCACCCGCGACCAGCCCGTGCCCCGCGCACCCGCGCACTCGCAGCCGGCACGCGCCCCGAACGTTAGTGCAGGCGCGTGAGCTGCACTTTCTCGATAAGCGAATCTACAACCGAACGCTCCGCCGCCTGAGTTCCGCTCTCCATGACGTTTGCGGCGCCCGTAGCCATGGCCAGTCGCAGTGCGTCTTCTGTCGAGAGGCCCTGTGCATCCGCAAAGGCAAGCGCCGCCACAACGGAGTCACCAGCACCGACAGTACTTCCTACCTGGACTTTTACTGGACCAGCATACCAAACCTCGTCGGCCGTAGCGTAGACGGCGCCGTTGCCGCCCATGGAAACGCAGACCGTGTCGATGCCACCAGCAACAATCTCGGATGCGGCGGCGGCGATCGCGTCCACGTCGGCAAGCTCACGGCCAAGCATGGCGGAGAGCTCGTGATCGTTTGGCTTGGTGAAGTATGGCTTCTGCTCGAGGCCAGCTGAGAGGGCTGCGCCGTCAGCGTCCAGGTATACCTTCAACCCGGCGTCGCGCAGAGCACGAGTCCAGCGGCCATACGTATCAGCGGCAGCTCCGCGGGGGAGGCTTCCGGAAAGAACCACAATGTCGCCGGCGGAAGTCTTGGCAATCACGTCAGTAAGCGCCTGGTCAAGCATGGTGTCGGTGACCTCGGGCCCGGGCTCGTTGATGTCGGTATTGGTGCCACCCTCAGTATCAACGACCTTCAGGTTGGTGCGCGTCTCACCAGGAACGGAAATCGCCTGGACTTTGATGTTATTCTCGCCAAGTGTGTCAGCGATCCACTTGCCGGTTTGACCTGCAAGAACAGCGATAGCGGTAGACTCTCCGCCCAGTTTAGCGATAACCTTGGAGACGTTAATGCCCTTGCCGCCCGCGTCCTGCCTGAGCCACGTGATGCGATTCACCTGGTCAACGGCAAAATTTGGCACCTGGACGGTCTTGTCCAGAGCGGGGTTGAGCGTGACGGTGTAGATGCTGGGCATAGTCGCTCCTCGGTTTGCGGCGCCGCAATCGGCGCTTGAGTAGCACCGCCAAGCTGCGCAAGTTATCTACGCTGATAATACTTCAGTTTCGGCAAAAAAGTAACCGCGGACAGTGTTGTTACGCGCATATCCGCGGTCTTTTCTGGCGAGAAACTCGGCGCACACGCGGCTCGCCCTGGGCCCGCACGACCCCGCCGCTTGGAGCGCCGTCAGCGCTTACTTGCTGTCAGCGCTCTTGAACTGGTCGAGTGCCCAAGCGTATGCAGTTGGAGCAACCCTGGACCAGTACTTCCAGTTGTGGTTGTCGCCGGAGTCGCGCTGATAGTCAACGTTGATACCAGCGTTTTTGAGCTGCTCAACAAAGGCGTCGACGTCAGCAACAGGTACTACGCCGTCGTCGGAAGTTGTTGCAACAAAGAACGAAACCTGGCTAGGATCAACCTCACCAAGATACTGAGTGGGGAACAGCTGCTTGTACAAATCCCATGACCAGCTGGTGGTTCCGTCGCTAAAGGCGTGCTGAGAGGTGTAAATAAAGTTGTCGTCAGCAAGTGTGGTCCAAACAGAAGGCGAGAGCAGAATGCCCTTGCTAAAGTAATCGGAGTGGTGCAAAACAAATCGTGCCGCACCATAACCGCCCATAGAAATGCCGCCGATTGCGTGATCCCTGCGATCTTTTGACACGCGATACGTGCTCTCAATGTAAGGTACCAGGTCGTTCATGATGGCAGATTCCATCTTGAGGCCGCGGTCGGCGGAGTCAATGTAGAAGCTGTTAAAGCCGTCGACAAAGACTACGATAGCTCCCTGACCAGCGGTTTGAATAGCCTCGTCAAGCATGGCGGACGAATCAAAGCGCTCCAGCAGATTGCGATGATTGCCATACAGTCCATGCAGCATATATACAACAGGATAGGTCTTATCTGGATTGGACTCGTAGTCTGCGGGCAGGTAGACGTCGTAGTTCCAGTCCAGACCAAGGGTTGGCGAGTAGAACGATGTAGCCTTAACCGTACCTTTAGGAGCTTCGTCTTTCTGCGCCTCCGTTTGAGCGGTTGAGCTGCCCTGAGCGTTCTCAGAAGCGGCTGGCGAGCAACCATAAAATGGAATCACCAGCAAAAGCGCCGCAAACAGAGCAAGCGAGGTGCTCAGAACAACATGGTTCTTGAAGCGGGTTTTAAGCTGGCCGCCCAGCAACGCAAAGTTCCGGTGCAAACGTGCGACAAAATCTGTGTCACGCATCATTTCCTCCTGACGTTGTAGCTTTGACCTTGGTGTAAACATACGAGCCGGCCAGCACTTCTCGACCCATAAAATAAAAAGTCGAAACAAAATGCATCGCACAGCAGGCCAAGTGGTTGTTCTTGTGCTGTGGACGGCTTTTCAATGTGGAGAAACCCGTCAAATTTGAACGAATTGTTGCATTCGTGAAGCAACAA
>CAUVJF010000043.1:0-9206 GCA_963552125.1 uncultured Atopobium sp. | reverse complement strand
ACCTTCTCGTCCCAGTCAAAATCCTTCTCTGGTGGAGCAACAAAGAGAATGGCAAGACGCATCGTATCTGCACCATAAGGCTCAATGACAGAGCTTGGAGGCACCACGTTACCCTTTGACTTTGACATGGTGTCGCCGTGCTCATCCTTGACCATGCCCTGGGTCATCAGGTTCTTAAATGGCTCGTCAATAGCAATCATGCCCAGGTCACGAAGGACTTTAGTAAAGAAACGAGAATACAGAAGGTGCAGAATTGCGTGCTCAATGCCACCAATGTAGTTATCTACCGGCATCCAGCGATCCACTGATTCTTTAGAGAAAGGAAGTTCGGTGTTGTGTGGATCGCAGTAGCGCAGATAATACCAGCTAGAGCAGGTGAAAGTGTCCATGGTATCAGTGATACGCTTGGCGGGCTTGCCGCACTTTGGACAGGTGGTCTCTACAAACTCCTTGCACTCTGCAAGAGTGTCGCCTGCTGCCAGGTCAAGATTGTCTGGAAGCGTAACAGGGAGCTGATCATAAGGAACTGGGACGTCACCGCAGCAATCGCAGTGAATCATTGGAATTGGATTGCCCCAGTAACGCTGCCTTGAGATGAGCCAGTCACGAAGGCGGAACTGAACAGTTCTACGTCCAACGTTGTGCTCAGTCAGATAAGCAACAACTGCCTCTTCTGCCTCTGAATGCTTACCACCACGAAGTCCAGTGAAAGGACCGGACTGGACAAGAATGCCAACGGTATCCATTGGACCGTCCCAGTCAACGGAGGTTACCTTGTACTCGGAAACTCCCTTGAGCTCCTCATAGATATCAGTTCCCTCTTCGCAAATGATAGGAACAATAGGGAGGTCATACTTCTTAGCAAAGTCAAAGTCGCGCTTATCGCCTGATGGAACACCCATAACGGCGCCAGTACCATAGTCGAGAAGGACGTAGTCAGCAACCCAAATTGGTACGGTCTGACCGGTGACAGGGTTAATTGCGTAACGGCCAGTGAATACACCGTGTTTCTCGCGATCGGTACCCTGACGATCAATGGAAGAAACCTTTACGGCCTCCTCATGAAGGGCGTCAAAAGCAGCCTTGTACTCTGAATCCCCTACCAGCTCAGCAGCAAGCTTAGACTCTGGTGGAAGCAACATGAAGGTGCAGCCGTAAATGGTATCTGCACGAGTGGTAAAGACAGTCATCTTGGTATCCGTTGGTGTGACACCATCAGTATCTGCCAAGGTAAAGTCAATCTCTGCGCCCTCAGAGCGACCAATCCAGTTTGCCTGCATGGCGCGAACACGCTCTGGCCAGCCCTCAAGCTGATCAAGATCATCGAGGAGCTCCTGAGCGTAGTCAGTGATGCGCAGGTACCACTGGGAGAGCTCGCGCTTCTCTGGAACTGCACCACAACGCCAGCATTTACCGTTAACTACCTGCTCGTTTGCAAGAACAGTTTTATCGTTAGGACACCAGTTAACAGGGCTTGTTGCACGATATACCAGACCCTGCTCAAGCATCTTGAGGAAGATCCACTGACCCCATTTGTAGTACTCAGGATCACACGTGTTAAACATGCGATCTTTGTCGTAAGCAAAGCCCATGCGGAACATAGTCTTTACAGCCTGGTCAATATTTTTATGAGTCCACACAGAAGGCTGAGTATTGTGCTTAATAGCAGCGTTTTCTGCAGGAAGACCAAAAGCGTCAAAGCCCATTGGATGCAAAACGTCAAAGCCACGCATACGAGCCTGACGAGCCATAGCATCGCCAATGGTGTAGTTACGAGCGTGACCCATGTGAAGATCGCCCGAAGGATAAGGGAACATCTCTAGAACGTATTTTTTAGGCCTTGAGCTGTCTTCTTCTGTCTTGTAAAGGTTCTGCTCTTCCCAGACACGCTGCCACTTAGTTTCAATAGCCTCAGCATCGTAAGCAGGAAAATCACCTGTATCGGATACGTTCTGTACTTCCTCGTTTTCCACGAGTTCCCCTTTCTTATAGCGATGCGTCACCAAGCAAAATACTTGGTGACGCTCGTAGTCCATACATCCTGTGAGTTATGAACGGAAATTGTAGCTGACCTGCTGGTTTGAATCTTTCAGCAAGACGTCGTGTGCGCCGCCCTCAACAATTGAAGTTGAAGAGACAAGTGTAATCTTTGCCTTATCGCGAAGCTCAGGAATATCAAGAGCACCGCAGTTGCACATGGTGGACTTGACCTTCAAAAGCGATGCATCAACGCCATCCTTCAAAGGACCCGCGTATGGAACGTAAGAATCAACGCCCTCAACAAAGGAAAGACCGCGCTTGTTGCCGCCAAGGTCGTAGCGTTGCCAGTTACGAGCACGCGCAGAACCCTCGCCCCAGTATTCCTTCATGTAAGAGCCGTTAACAATAACGCGGTCAGAAGGACTCTCATCAAAGCGAGCAAAGTAACGACCAAGCATCATGAAGTCAGAACCCATAGCAAGAGCCAAAGTCATGTGATAGTCGTAGACAATTCCACCGTCAGAACAGATTGGAATATAGACGCCAGTCTCCTCAAAGTACTCATCACGAGCGCGAGCAACATCAATGACAGAGGTTGCCTGACCACGACCAATGCCCTTCTGCTCACGAGTGATGCAGATAGAACCGCCGCCGATACCAATCTTGATAAAGTCAGCGCCAGCCTCTGCCAAGAAGCGGAAGCCCTCAGCATCTACAACGTTACCTGCGCCAATCTTGACGGAATCGCCGTAAGTTGCACGAACCCACTCAAGCGTGCGCTTCTGCCACTCGGAATAGCCCTCAGAAGAGTCAATGCACAAAACATCAGCGCCTGCATCAACAAGCAGAGGAACACGGGTCTCATAGTCACGAGTATTAATACCAGCGCCAACCATGTAGCGCTTAGAGTCATCAAGAAGCTCATCTGGGGCAGACTTGTGGGAATCATAATCCTTGCGGAATACAAGGCTGACCAGATGGCCGTTCTTATCGACAATAGGAAGGGTGTTGAGCTTATTGTCCCAGATAAGGTCATTTGCCTCTTTAAGGGTGGTATCCTCAGCTGCGGTAATAAGCTTATCAGCTGGGGTCATAAACTCTGATACCAGCTTAGAGCGATCATCGCGAGAAGGACGATAATCACGAGAGGTAACAATGCCCACGAGCTTACCGCGAGAAGTGCCGTCATCAGTGACAGGCATGGTGGAGTGGCCGGTCTTTTCTTTAAGATCAAGCACGTCACCAAGGGTCATCTCTGGAGTAAGGGTGGAGTCAGAAACAACAAAGCCTGCCTTGTAGCTCTTAACCTCGCGAACCATCTGAGCCTCATTCTCAGCAGACTGAGAGCCATAAATAAAGGCAATGCCACCCTGCTGGGCCAAGGCAATTGCCAGACGAGGACCAGAAACTGACTGCATTACTGCAGACACCATAGGAATGTTGAGCTCAATTGCGCTTTTCTCGCCACGCTTAAACTTTACAAGAGGAGTCTTCAAAGAAACATTTGCAGGGATGTTCTCAGCTGATGAATAGCCAGGAACCAAAAGATACTCGGAAAATGTATGCGATTCGCCTTCGAAGAACTTTGCCATTGTTTTTGGCTCCCTCCTGACCTACCGGTCATGCTCAACGTGTTTTGGCATTGTACCACCAGTGGAGCTAATTATTTAATTTGAACTCCCACTTGAAGCAATAACATCCTCAAAGTTAACAGCAATGTCATGTTTTGTAGGAACCCACTCAACCTTTTTGAACAAAGCCGCAACGGTAATAGGGATATACGTCATCATAAAAATAGGGAACGTGAAGAGATTGGTAAAAATACGCCACTTCTTCTTTACGTGGAAATGCTTGTACTCCGAGATAGTGGTAATAAGCGCCAGAATAAAGAAGACCGCATACATCGAGAAAACCGTCATAACCAAAGATCCCACGCTCATAGCAATCTCTGCGTCAGTAGCAACAAAGCCGTGGCTCAAATAACCAACCAGCAGGTAGGTACCATTAATAAAGGCCGAAAGCAGCGTCAAAATCATGCCTGGAGCAATGGTCATCAACATATCGTATGAGGCAAACTGACCCTTAAAAATACCCTTAATTAAATCAAAGCCATACGAGAAGAACACCTGGTAGAAGCCTTTTGTCCAACGCATACGCTGTGTCCAGGATGCCTTAAATGTTAAAGGCTGCTCATCAAAGAACTCTGCGGGCGCATAACCGATTTGGATGTTATGAGCGCTGCAGAAGGTGGAGAACTGAATATCCTCGGTAAGGGTATGGAAATCCCATCCATGCATACCTTTAATAATGCGAGAAGAAACCATCCAGCCGGAACCAGAAACAGCGCAGCTAGTGCCCATCATCATACGGGCGTTATTCAAGAACTTTGCCTCACGCATAAACCAGGTAGCATAGGCAGAACTTACCCAGCTAGAATCAAAATTCTTTGAGTTTCTGTAACTGGTGCAGACAAGATATCCTGCGTCAAAAGCCTGATTCATAATCTTCAAGTAACTTGGAGAAACCAGGTTATCGGCGTCCATAATAATGAAAGCCTCGTATTTGTCACCGTACTCATTAAGAATACGATCAAAACCGTAATCCATAACCCAGCTCTTACCTTTACGAGCAAGGTCATTTCTCTCCCAAGTAATTGCCCCAGCTTTTCTTGCCTCTTCAGCTGTTTTATCAGTACAAGCGTCTGCAACAACAAAGACATCCATCAGCTCTCGAGGATAATCCTGAGAAAGAATAGACCTGACAAGATTGCCAATAACTGGCTCTTCGTTGTGGGCGGCAATAAAGAAAGCATAGCGGTGCTGCTTTTTTGCCTTTGGAAGCTTTACCTCACCCTTAACTAAGACGCGAAGGATATACACAATCTGATAGAAGTATGCGAGTGTAAAGAAAAGCCAGATAATAAAGTTAAAAACTACGATTGGAGTGATACCGAGTCTGTTAAATTGCAATGGCATATAACATCCCTAAGCTCATATCAACAGCCAAAACTCAAGCTGCACCTACAACAAAATGTAAATCTCACTAATGTATTAGTTTAGCCGAAATAGACCTGAACGTGAAATTAAGCTTTTAACAATTGAGGACAAATCTCATCTCCTACAGAAGTCCTTCCCATAGACATAGTGCTCTGAGAGAGTAGGGCTTCTTGCAGGTCTTTTGGTAGTGTGTCTGCCACCACGATATTCTCGCCCGTAAAAGGATGCTCAAACTGAACATGCCAGGAGTGTAAAAACTGCCTGTTAAGTCCAAGGTTAAGGCTTGTATCTTTTTTACCGTAGAGCTGATCGCCGACAACAGGATGACCAATGTGGCGCATGTGAACTCTAATTTGATGTGTACGACCTGTATAGAGGTGGCACTCAAGAAGTGAGTATCCCTCACCTTTTCTACCTGCCTCAAAACGCTCAAGTGTCCTGAACGTGGTAATAGCCTCTCGTGCGCCAGGCGCGTCTGATACGGTCATTTTGAGACGGTCTCGCGTTGAGCGAGCAATGCCCGTTTCAATGGTGCCAGAATCGTGGGCAACATAACCTTGTACCAAGACAATGTAGCGTCGGTCAAGCACGCGCAACCTAATGAGGTCTTGAAGAGCCTTTTGCGCCTCGTCTGACTTTGCTGCCAGCATAAGACCAGACGTATCCATATCAAGACGATGCACAATACCAGGACGTTCTTCTCCCTGAAGCATTCCTAGGTGCTCGTAGCCACAGTGGGCTACCAGGGCATTTGCCAGGGTGTCATCAACGTGGCCAGGTGATGGATGGCAAACAAGGCCAATCTGCTTGGAAAGCACTATGAGGTACTGGTCCTCAAAGCGAATATCAAGGGGAATATCTGGATTTGGACGTAAAAGTCCCGTTTGAGGCTGTGCGTCTGGAAGAGATACTAAGAGCCTATCGCCCAACATAAGTTTTTCTGACTTAGAGGTAGCCAGCGTAGCGTTGATGGTTACTCTTCCCTCTTCTACCAGCTTTGCGCAGGCACTTCTTGAGGGAAGTGTATCTTGGGCAGAAAGAAACGCATCTAATCTGACGCCGTCCCCTTCTGGTCCAACCAGTATGTCAACGATACGCTCATTCATTGCCGCTACCCTGTTGCTGCTTTTTGTCCCAGATTATCCAGTACACAAAAGCAAGAAGGATGCCACAGGTTACAAAGATATCCGCCACATTAAACACGGCAAAATTCACAAATGTTGTAGCAAAGAAATCAGTAACCTGACCATACAAAACACGGTCAATAGCGTTACCAATTCCGCCACCTGCAACGCCTCCCAAAAGCGCAATAAGTGGCAACGGGAGGTTCTTCTCGCGAACTACAAAGCCCACAAGAGCGGCAATAACCACGGCAGTAAGAGCTACAAAAAAGAGAGCGTTTCCAGAGCCCACAGAAAATGCAGCTCCGGTATTGCTTACGTGGAAGAGCTCCATGACACCAGGGATAAAAGGCACTGCAGTTCCCTCTGGAATTGAGGTTCTTACCCAGAGCTTAGTTATCTGGTCAAGCACGCAGGCAACAGCGCCCGCCCCGCAGAGAACTGCAAGGCGGGTCACGAGCGTGTGAGTTGTATGTTGCTGCTGGTCGGCGTTCATTTACGCAACAACGTCGTGGCAGCGGTGGCAAAGGTGATCCTCGCCAAGCTCGCGATAGTTCCAGCAACGGTCGCAGCGCTCACCGTTTGCAGGATAGACGCTTACGCTCAGCTCAGAGCCCTCGGAAACAGTTACCTCAGAGCAGACAAATGCCTCAGCAAAGTCAAGGCCAGCATGAGAAATGGATGCAGCCTGCTCAGCGGTAAGGGTAACCTCTGCACGAGTAGCCTGCGTGGTCTTCTCGGTAACAACACCTGCCTCAAGAGCGGTCTCGTATGCCTTGGTGTATGCGGCACGAGCATCAACCAGTACCTGATATGCAGGAAGCAGTGATGTGTACTCGTCAGTGCTCATAGGAGCCTTATACCAGTCGAGAAGAGCTGCATACTTCTGACCGTCACGCATAGACTCTGGCAGAAACTGCATAGCCTCGTCGGTGGTGTAAACCAGAATTGGCTGCAGGTCATGAACAAGCATGGAGAGAATCTCTGCCCAAACAGTCTGAGCGCTACGACGAGTTGCAGAATCTGCAGCATCGCAGTACATACGGTCCTTAGTTGCGTTCAAATAACCATTGGAAAGCTCAATGATGTAATCGTAGAGAGTGCGGAAGACATTGTTGAAACGATATCCCTCGTAAGCCTCAGTAACTGCAGCATGAACCTCGCACATACGAGCAAGAACAAGGCGGTCATACTCTTCAAGGTCCGCTACAGCAACTGCATCGGTAGTAGGATCAAACTGGCCCTCGAGCTCGCCAAGAAGGAAGCGCAGGGTGTTTCTGAACCTACGGTATGCATCGCCTACCTGGGAAAGAATGGCGTCATCGCAAGGAACGTCAGTTGAAGTGTCAACAGAAGCAACCCAAAGGCGTAGGACGTCTGCACCACGTTCAGCACAAACGGCATTTGGATCAATGACATTGCCCAGAGACTTACTCATCTTGCGTCCCTGGCCATCAAGCGTAAAGCCCTGTGAGACAACAGACTTGTAAGGAGCGACACCGTAAGCTCCAACAGAAGTCATGAGAGAACTCATGAACCAACCACGGTGCTGGTCGGAGCCCTCAAGATACATATCAGCTGGGAACTTAAGGTTTGGACGGTGTTTGCAAACAGCAGTGTGAGAAACACCAGAATCCCACCAAACGTCCAAAATATCCTTGTTTGCCTTGAGATTGTGGCCGCCACACTTAGGACAGACGCAAGCGTCTCCTAAATAGGTCTTAGGATCGTCGGTAAACCAAGCATCAGAGCCCTTCTCGCGGAAAAGCTTGATGACAGCGTCAAGTGTCTGGTCATTAATAACGGTCTCGCCGCAATCCTCGCAAGTGAAAGCAGGGATTGGAACACCCCAGTTACGCTGTCTGGAAATACACCAGTCAGGACGACCTTCAACCATGGAGCCAATACGCTTAACTGCATTTGCAGGATAGAACTTAACCTTTGTAAGCTCCTTTGCTGCTTGCTGACGCAGGCCAGTCTTATCCATGGAGACAAACCACTGGCTTGTTGCACGGAAGATAACAGGCTCTTTACAACGCCAGCAGTGTGGGTAGCTGTGGGTAATCTCTTCTGCAAGAATGAGGGTACCGCGGTCTTTAAGCCACTGAACAATGACAGGGTTAGCCTCATTGACCTCCATACCAGAGAAAGGTCCACCAGTACCCTGACCGTCACCCTTGAAGAAGTGACCGTCATCATCAACAGGCATGGTCTGTGGAATATCAAAACGAACGCCCGCGTTATAGTCGTCTACGCCATGACCAGGTGCGGAGTGAACAACACCAGTACCGTCGTCAAGGGTAACGTACTCAGCGTAGATAAATCTACCAGTGTTACCAAGGTCACCAAAGATTGGCTGCTTGTACTCATTGCCTGCAAGCTCAACGCCAGTCTTCTTCCAAGTATTACCTTCTGCGTCCTGAGCAAGCTTCCAATCGGTATAGCCAAACTTGGCAGCAGCCTTCTCTGCAAGAGCCTCAGCAACAATCTCTACGTGTCCATCAGGAAGCTCAAGACCAACATAGCTAGCTTCCGGATGCAGAATAACCGCCTCGTCGGCTGGAATAGTCCAAGGAGTAGTAGTCCAGATGTCTACCCAAGTCTTACCTGCATAAGCCTCAAGACCATCAGGAACCGTAGTTAGCTCAAAGCGAACAAAGATAGCAGTAGAGGTGACATCGTGATACTCAATCTCTGCCTCAGAAAGAGCTGTGTGGTCATGAGTACACCAGTGAACAGGCTTGGTTCCCCTATATACGGAGCCCTTGTCAAAGATTGCCTTAAAAATCTCAACATCAGTTGCGTCGTAATCGTTGACGTACGTGAGATAAGGGTTATCCCACTCGCCCAGAACACCAAGACGCTTAAAGCCCTGACGCTGGGTATCTACCTGCTCAACTGCCATCTTGCGGCAGAGCTCACGGATCTTCTCGGTAGATAACTGATTGAACTTCTCTGTGCCAAGCATCTGCTCAACCTTGTGCTCGATTGGCTGACCGTGGCAGTCCCAACCAGGAACATAAGGGGTCTGGAAGCCTTGCATAGCCTTATAGCGGTTGATGATGTCCTTGGAAATCTTATTCTGTGCGTGACCCAGGTGAATTGGACC
>CAUVJF010000042.1:0-9826 GCA_963552125.1 uncultured Atopobium sp. | reverse complement strand
AAAGCCGACGCTAACACGCTGCAGAATCATAATCACCCGCATATGAACTGCCTCCTATTTCTCGTGTCTAAGAAATGGGAGGCAGTTCAAATTTTTATGCAGGTCTATTTATTAACGAATCACAATCCGACTAAGGCAGATAAATACGAAAAGACCTATACCTGTATTTACAATTTTTCCACCAAAACCCAAATCTATGTACGCTAAACAGTAAATAAATAGAGCTGAGAACAACCAAATAACAAAACATAAGCATAGGCTTTTAATTATCTTTTGAACTGTCCCATCATTAAGAATGCGATAAGCCTTATCAAAGACACAAGCAATAAAAATGCACATCACAAACGACACCAATGGCACATTGCAATAAACTTCGTCGCCCGTAATTAAGATCATGGGAAAAGGCAATCCACAGATTAAACTAAGCAAACAAAAGCCCAGTATTCTAGTGGAATTGAACGCATGATACTGTGACGCTTTTATTGTATTTTCGGGTGCGCTAACAGAAAAATCTTTATGTTTAAAAAACGTAAAAGAGCTCATCTCTGTACTCCTTCAGTTTATATAAACTATATTTTATATGATATTAAAATTATTTCTAATATCAACTCAATTTCTCTGATGAAATAGAACGCCTATTTAGCAGAAAATTTCTGTTTGACCTGCCTCATCAGCCACTGAAATGCCATAACTACAACGATTGTAACTACAAAGACAAAGATGCCTCGTAAAAAAGCGTTTCCAAGCAAGCTGTACGGGAATCGGCCAAGTCTTAGTCCTAAGAAGTTAATAACAGGAATCTGGAACAGATAGACTCCTAAAACACCAGCAGATACCGTGCTGATGCATTTCTTGGCACCATCGGAAAGCTCCTGTAGCTTTGGCTCAAGGTTCAGCACAAACAGGAACAAAGATGCCGCTTGTACTACACAAAGGAAGTTTTTAATAGCAACTGGATAACTCTGATACGTCATTTCTGGAGTCAATGGGGTTCCAAAGTTGTTAGCAATAAGTCCCCAGACAAACATAGCCGCAGACGAAAGTAAGAAAATTACAGCAAGTACTAAATTGTTTTTAGTAAATTTTGGAAGCTCATCGTAATACGTCTTAACGTAATATCCCAGCAGATAGTAGAAAAGGCCATCGCTGTTAAACGCAGCCCATCTAAACAGCTGATCAAAGTAAACACCACGAACACCAAGAAACTCAAGAAGAGGCAAACCAAAGCTCACAAAGAGCGTAAGTGCCATAACATAGAGCAGAGTCTCTTTCTTTTGAACTACCAGAGAAAGAACAGGTGTCAAAAGATACAGATACAAAATGGTATAGATGAACCAAAGAGTGCTGTTAACGTTATTGGTTAGAAAGCGCTTTACAAAATCAACAACACTGGCACTTGCGGCGACCTCTTCGGCACCCCAAAACTTTGTAGGAAAAAGCACGTACATCAGATACACCGCTACGCTGCCAAAAATAAGCGCCATCAGCGTCTTTCTAGCACGCTTCATAAAGAATGTCTTTGTAGAGTATTTACTTCTATATCCAAGCAAATTCATACCACTCAGCATAAAAAAGATGGGCACCGCGTAAATAAACGCTGCTTGCAGAGCTAAAGAGAAGGCCCATGTTTTAGTGTGCGCAAGAGAAAAAACGTTAAGTGAGGTATGTAGCATAACAACAGCAATACCTGCCAAAATGGTAAGAACATCTGCAAAAACAAAGCGCTTCTTAACAGTAACTGCTTTTGAAGAAACTGTAGCTTTTTCCACGGGCTTCTCCCCAAATCAATCAATCTTCCTCTATGCTTAGTATACGAAAAGTACCAGCAGGAAAGAGGCATCATGGCAAATGTCGTTGACTATCTACACTGGCGCGGCGATCTCACGTTTGAAAATGACCCTTTTAACAACGTCGATAACCTGATTCTCTCAATCCTTTCCTATCTGGGATTTGGCGGCGTCGTGCCTTCTGAACGTAGCGAGAAGCGCGTTCAGCTTGGTGACGCTTGCGCCAAAATGCTGGAGAAACTTAAAGATGACCCGTCTCTTATCACGGGATTTTCTCGCGTTGATGGAACTTTTCTTGAGGCACTGGTTAACGCTCCCCGCTTTGCCAACATTGAGCTTGGCCGCTATGTAGACCGCATTAATGTCGAGAAAAACCTGCAGTTTGCAGCGTTTACCGCCTATCTTCCTACAGGACAGATGTTTGTTTCTTTTAGAGGAACTGACGGCACGCTCGTTGGCTGGCGAGAAAACCTTAACCTTAGCTTCCAGGTTACGTCCGCTGATAAGTCGGCGGCACTATACCTTGAGAAACGTATTCGCGAACACCTTGCAGCAGGCAATAGCACTACCTGCGCAAATGTTATGGTTGGTGGCCACTCTAAGGGCGGCAACCTTGCGGCATACGCAGCAACAGTCTGTCCTGAAGAACTACTCGGCGCAATTGATCGCGTCTGGAGTAACGACGGTCCTAACATGTGTCCAGAAATTCTTCCCACCACAGCCCACAAGGTGCTTGGAGATAAATACATCAGAATTTTGCCTGAGTTTAGTGTAGTTGGCATGATTTTTGATGATCCTGCTGTACCAAAGCTCATCGTAAAAAGCTCCGAGTCTGGCATGCTGGCGCACGACGGCGTTACATGGCAAGTCTCTCGCAATACCTTTGAATTTGCTGATGATTTCCAGCTGGAATGTAAAAAGATTAACGAGGCGTTTAGCAACTGGTATAAAGAACTCCCCCTCTCTGATCGAGAGCACTTTACTAATGAGCTCTTTGACGCTCTCTCGGCAGGCGGAGCAGTCTATTTCAGCGACATTATTAGCTCGCCCGCAAACTTACAGCCTGTTGTTGCAGCACTCACTAAAACAGAAAAGCAAACCAAAGAAGTCTTCTTTGACCTCCTTAGTTCGCTTGTCAATGCATCCGCAACATCTTTGATTGAAAACATTACTGAGTCATCGCAGATCTCTCAGATTACCTCTGCTATCTCGGATAGTTTTGCCAAGCTTGATAAAGCCCAAAAGGAACTTAGGAAAGGTTCTCCTTCTTTAGACCAGTAAGGCTAATCACAATTGAAGAGACAATTGAGATAACTATTGATCCCAGGATAGCGGTGCCTAAAGAATCAATAGCAACGCCCGCATGCAGCAAATTCCTAGAAATAAAACTTGAAAGCTCAAGCATAAAGGCATTAATAAAGAGCGAGAAAATACCTAGGGTTAGCACATTAATAGGCAATGAGAGTAGCTTAACAACAGGCTTAATGCCCGTATTGACTGCTGCGAGTACTAATGAGAACAGAATAGGACCTGCCCACGAGCCTCCCACAATAGTTAGACCTGGAATTAAGGTACAGGCCACCAACGTAGCAACAGTAGTCACAAGCCATGTTGCAACAAATGTCATACTAACCTCTCTTTGAAAAAAGCCCGGCAAAAGCCGGGCTTAACGTGCACGTTATGTAAGCCGTTAGTTTACTCGCCAAAACCGCTATCAACAAGAGCGACAAGAGCGTCAAGGGCTGCCTGCTCGTCAGCGCCGTCGCATGCAATCTCAATCTTGGTGCCAGTACCAAGGCCAGCAGCAAGAATCATCATGATGGACTTAGCGTTAACTGGTGCGGAGTCCTTGTCAACATTCTTGATGGTGACGTTGCTCTCAAACTTCTTTGCCTCAGAAACAAAGACGGATGCTGGACGAGCGTGAAGACCAGTTGCATTGATGATAGTAGTCTGCTTTGAAACCATAAGTGGACTCCCCTTCCGGAAACCAAAAATCTACTCGAGAGTTATTCTCGATTAATCGTTACTATCGTAACAAAACATAACGTATTATATCCAATCTTATTTCCAGAAAGAACCAAATTAGACTATGATTTGCTCAAAAACAGGGTAAAAATAAAAAGTCGGAACTCTTGTAGGAGGTTCACCATGGCTGAAAACGATATCCAAAACTCAAAACCTGAGGAATTGGACACGATAGATACTCAAGTAACCACTTCTAATGAGCAGAATGAGTCTGCAGACACACCTGAACCCAGCAAATCCCAGGACATTCAAAAGATTGCCAAGGACACTACTCAGGTTGTAGCAAAAGGTGTTAGCAGCGCATTTGAAAGCGCCACAACCGCTGTTGCAGAAGGTTTCCAGGCTACCAAAGAAGTCCACAACGCTGCCAAAGAGACAAACTCTGCAAAGCAAGAGCTTAAGCAGATGCAAGAACACCTTGCTCAAGACAAGCAAGACTTAGAGCACAGAGACTACGTACAGAGCTCGTTTGATCAAATAATTGCTGAGCAAGAGAAAATTTTTGCAGAGACCGCTCAGGTCATGAGTGATCAATCTACGCAAGTGGATCTTCTCACGGTTAAGAAAAACCAGCTTATTCAGAAGCTTGAACAGCAAAAAGTTGACGACGAAGCAAAGATTAAGCCTTACAAAGAAGTTGCTGCCACAGCAAAAGGCAGACTAGATGATATCTCAAAGACTATTTCTGAGGCGCAGCGTGGTGTCAAAAACGCCGAGGCTCAGCTTAAAGAAGTTACCGAGAAACGCGATGCTGCTGTAGCGTCTGCAAATAAAGCACTGGAAAACTCCCAGGCAAGACAGCTTTCTCTGAGAGAAGAGCTTGCTGGTCTTAAGACAGACCCTGCCGCTAACCACGATGCAATTGTTCGCATTGAGGAAGACCTTAAGTCAGAGCTTGTTCGTGCAGAGCAAGCCCAAAAGCAAGTTGAGGAACTACAGAACTCTTTCCAGTCTTCACTTGAAATGGCACAAACGCATTACTGGACCCAGGGCAAATCGTTGGAGTCCTCAGAGTCTTCTATTGATGCGGCTCGCAAAGATTATGAGCAGAAACAGCAAGAATATGACGCCGTAGTAGCTGAGGCTAATGCTCGTCAGAGGATTCTGAGCAAAGATATAGAGGGTCTTGAAGAGAAAATTAAGACAGCCAAGGAGCTCTTTAACGAAGCAGCAGATAAACATGATGAAGCACAGTCAGTCATTGATGACGCTAAAGAAATTCATGCAACACCAGAAATTACTGAGGAGCTTAGAAAGTCTGTTGACGAGCAGGTAATTAACATCAATACCAAGCAGCTCACCCTTAAAGAGCTTATTACTGGCGAGAAAATCCTTCGAGAGACAACTCGTGGTCAGCGCATTGGCTTCATCATTGTTGTTCTTGGCATGATAGCGATTCTTGCGTCTTTTGTTTGGCTGATTTTTAACTGGTAATTTAGTCTTTGCCCAGACAAATCATCCTATGAAAAAAGTGCTCACAATACTGTGAGCACTTTTTCTACATCTAAACTCTCAATTTAAACGTAAGGGTCACGGTCACGTAACCAAGCACACTAAATGATGATCATGGCGTCACCAAATGACAAGAAGCGGTACTTCTCGTCAATGGCACTTTGGTAGGCGTCCATAATCTGCTCGCGCGTTGCAAACGCAGAAACCAGCATCATCAAAGTTGAACGTGGAACGTGGAAGTTGGTCACCATGGTGTCTACCACGTGGAACGTAGAGCCTGGCATCAAATAGAGATTGGTGGTTGCGTTTTCTCGGGCAACCATATCGCCTTTATGAGTCACTGCAGTAGAGTCTTCTGCCTCCTCAAAGCGACAGGCAACAACAGGAGGCTCAGCTGCAGGAATCTGATTATCCCAAGCACTCTCAAGCGAGCGAACACTGGTAGTACCAATGGCAATAACCTTATGACCAGCGGCTTTGGTAGCCTTTACTGCTTCTACAACTTCTGGAGCTACGTGATAGCGCTCAGTATGAATGACGTGTTTAGTAGGGTCATCCTCTGTTACCAACCTGAAGGTATCAATACCCACCTCTAGCTCAACAGATGCCCACTGAACACCCTTTGCTTTGATGGTTTCAATGAGCTCAGGAGTAAAGTGAAGACCCGCGGTAGGAGCTGCAGCAGAATGCTCGTCCTGCATAGCATAGACCGTCTGATATTTCTCTGGATCTCCCTCGTACTGCGTAATATACGGGGGCAGCGGAACGTGTCCTGCCTCATGAATAGCCTCGTCAAGAGTGCGATCTCCCTGTGCTTCAAAACGCACCAGGCGACCTCCCCTGTTGTCGTCAACAAAGTCCACAATGGTACCCGTCAACACAACAGGAGCTGAGTCAGGAGCATGCAAGCCACCTGCACGGTATTCAATTACTGCGCCAGGCTTTAGACGCTTACCAGGATTTACCAGGCACTCCCATACACTACCCAAAGCATCAATGTCTTCTCGACGCTTTAAAAGCAGCGTTTCTGAGACGCCGCCCGTATTTTGCTTTTTACCTACAAGGCGAGCTGGCATAACGCGCGTCTGGTTAACTACAACCAAATCGCCCGGCTCAAGATACTCCACAATATCGGTGAAGTGCTTGTGCTCTATGCGGCTATCTTCTCTATGCAGCACCAAAAGCCTACAAGAGTCTCTTGGCTCAGCAGGAGCTTGTGCAATACGTTCTTCTGGAAGGTTGTAATCAAAATCGTCAGTTCGCATGACGTGCTGCCTTTCTTGCGTCACGAGCTTCATGACGCTCTATCTGAGCCTCGGCCGCAGAATATCTGCAACCGCAATAATTTTGTCGATACATACCAAGCTCACGAGACTCTTTTGTAGCCTCTGGGTAAAACGGACGGAAATCTCTCCACACAGGCGTCAGTCCATGAGCATGCGCAATGGACACCAGCTCATCCTCGCACGCATCAAAGAGCTGATAGGGCGAGACAGCCAGTGTTGTAGAAACGTATTCAAACCCGCGCTCAGCCGCCACACGACAACTCTCTGCCAAGCGGATTGCGTAACAAGCACGACAGCGACGGTCTCGCTCAAATCCCTGAGGAGCCACAGCTCGCTCCCACTGCTCTCGCGGATCTCCCGCCACAATCACCTCAACATGAGCCTCTTCTTGAGCCCACGTAAGTAAGGTTTGAAGACGCCTATCGTGCTCTTCAACTGGCTGAATATTAGGATTAGTCCAGCAGATGGTTGGTTCAAAGCCCTCTTCCCTCAGATGTTTTAAAGGTTCAAGTGAGCATGGACCACAGCATGCATGGAGCAGCAGCGGTGTTCCCGGCTCTACTGAAAGAGTCTCAATTGACTGAAGCATGTTTGAAGCCATTAGTTCTTCTCGCCTTGTGCCTTATAACATTTCCAACCTACTATAGCGCAGGCAGCAAGGCATACAAAAATGGTAACAACGCTTGCTTCAATACCGTAGGCGCCACCCGAGATAAACTCAGATGCTGCAGGATACGCTGTTAAGAGCGTGGTAGGAAGAAGCGTAGTGGTAACCGAGATGCCCAGAATAGGGCCGGTTACAAAGTTCCAGATAAAGTGCATAGCAATGGTCATGAGAAGGTTATCGGTAAGCCAAAACACCAAGCCATAAAGAATTCCCATCAAAAAGACTGAAATTGCTGCGGCAATAGAGATGTTAGGCGTTAGTCCATACGTTGCGGTAAAGAGCACTGCTTGAAGCACAAGCGCTACAGGGAAAGAACTCTTAGCTGCAACACCAGTTTGTAGGTAGCCTCTAAACAAGATTTCTTCTGCTGCGGACTCAATAAGTGTTGCCACAAGTAAAAAGAGAGCGGCAAAAATGTTATAGGAGGCGTTGAAGTTAAAATCAAAGCCTTCAATAAGCATGATGGAGCCAAAGGTAAACAGTACCATCAAGAAGCCAAAGGTAACTCCGCGCATAAATCCTGGCCAGGAGCTTACTCGAAGACCCAAAGACCTAAAATCACGCTTATTGACGCGGGTAATCCACACAAGGATTAAGCCGCCTGCCAACATGCTTCCAAGAAGACCTAACACGGCTGGAAGGATGTCATTGGGTGGGAGCTCTCCCATAACCATCAGTGGAATATGACACACAAACATGAGTAAAAGTGCAAGGTCAGCCACAAGGAAGGGCGTCACCACAGACTTTGGTGGATCCTTTAGGACAAACTCAAGGCTTGTCTTTGGCTTTTTTCTTCCCACAAACTCTCCTTACATAATTTCTACTCACTATAGTATCGACTTCTGAATCTATTCGTGTAGTGAATCAAAAAAGATTAGAATAAGAAGATAATTTGCGTAATCTACTAATTCCAACTGCGAGGTATCCATGGCCGAAAGCTACGACATGAACATGCGCCCTCATTTTCCTAAGCGCGCTGTTATTACCGGTGGTATGCCCTACGGTAATAAAAATCTCCACTTTGGACACATTGCGGGCGTCTTTGTCCCAGCAGATTTCTTTGCTCGTTTCTTAAGAGATCGTATTGGCCAGAAAAACGTCCTGTTTATCTCGGGAACTGACTGCTATGGCTCTCCTATTGCAGAGGGCTATCGCAAAAAGGTTGAAGAAGAGGGCTACGAGGGTACCATCCTTGATTACGTTAATCATAATCACAACCTGCAGAAAAGCGCTCTTAACGCCTACAATATCTCTCTTGATTTCTACGGTGGCTCCGCGCTAGAGCCCGCTGCAAAGATTCACGAAGAGATGGCAGACAGCATCATGCACCGCCTCTATGAGCGCGGTAAGCTCTCCAAGCTCTCAACCAAGCAGTTCTATGATACCGAGGCTCAAACATTCCTTAACGGCCGCCAGGTCAATGGACGCTGCCCTATCAAGGGTTGTAAGTCAGAGAAGGCTTATGCAGAAGAATGTGACCTGGGCCATCAGTTCAACCCAGAAGAGCTCATTGCTCCTGTTTCACAGCTCACCGGCACCACACCAGAGCTTCGCCCTGCACCAAGCTGGTACTTTGACCTGCCACAATATAAAGAGTTTCTAAACAACCTGGTAGAAAAGTGGAAGAACAACCCACAGATTCGCTCTGTTGTTACTTCTACCGTTCAAGAGACTCTGACCGAGCCTATTATCTATATCCAAAACTCTTACCGCCAAGACTTTGACGGCGTTTCCTCTTCTCTCCCAGCTCATAGCGTTATTGAGCCAGAAGGCAATGCATCTTCTTTCTCAGTTGTCTTTGAGAACTGGCAGGACAGAGATGAAGCCCGCGAGAAACTCAAAGAGGCAGGAATTCGCTTTAGAACAAGCAAGACGCTTCTGCCTTACCGTATGACGGGCAACATTTCTTGGGGCCTTAAGTCTCCAGACATTGAAGATCTCAAAGACCTTACCATCTGGGTTTGGACTGAGTCCCTCTGGGCTCCTATCACCTTCACGCGTGCTGCTCTTTCTGAAGACGCCAGCAATGGTGGCTCTCGTTACTCTTCCGATAAGTGGCGCGATTGGTGGTGCAGCGATGATGCTGCCGTCTACCAGTTTATTGGTCAGGACAACATCTTCTTCTATTGCATTGTCCAGAACCCACTGTGGGATGCGCTCGATTGGGGTCTTATCACCGATACTCCCGTTGCTAACTACCACATTCTCTTTATGAACAAGAAGGCCTCCAGCTCTGGTGCTATCAAGCCTCCAATGGCCGAGGAACTCCTTGAGTTCTACACTCCAGAACAGCTCCGCGCTCACTGGCTCTCGCTTGGCCTTGATCAGCGCGCCGTGTCCTTCTCGCCAAAGGCTTTTGATACCTCTGTATCCAGGAAGGGCAAAGACGGCGAGCCAGATCTTCTGGTAAAGGATGATCCTCGCGTTGTTGATCCAGCGCTCAAGGAGTCAGCATTTCTCACTAACATCTTTAACCGCATGGCTCGTAGCTGCCTGTATGGTGCGGCCAATGCGTGTGGTGGTCACCTGCCTATCAGTGAGCCTCACCAGAAAGTTATCGATGCTGCTCAAGAGGTTCTGCTGAAGTACGAGCAGCTTGCATACGG